>JANSXJ010000380.1 GCA_024743015.1 Hyphomonas sp.
GCCGAATATAGTGCGGTACGGGCGTGTGAGCCGGGCAGGCCCATTGGCAATCGACGACTTTGTGAAAGTAGTCCGGATTGCTGGTATCAGTTGGCTTCATTTAACTCGACCAGTCTCCCTCACGACCGATTCGCGGTCTCGGTAACAGCCTCTCTCCGACGGCTTAACGGGGAGTGAAGCGCCGTTTTTTGTCCGAGTCGAGATCTAACAGGATAAAAAATCGCGTGATCAAATCCCGGTTATTGACACGAGAGGTGAGCTGACGTCGCGGCAGAAATCCCCGGGTCAGGGTAAGGTGCGCACGTAATAGGCGACCGATTTTTCGCCTTCGAGGAAAGTTTGCTCTCCAATCTGGTGGAAGCCCAGTCTTTGGTGAAAACGATGCGATCCAGGATTTGGCGGCAATATGTTTATTTCGCAGCCTATCTCATCCAGTCCTGAAAAGTGGTTGAAAGCGGCTTGGTACAGGGCTTGCCCAAGACCCATGCCGCGCGTCTCGGGAAGCAGCGCGATCCGGTCAACATAGATCACGGATTTTCCGCTTTCAGCCGCATAGGTTTCAAACCACCGCAGATTGTCGCTCGGATAGTCGCGCGTTCCAGGCGCAATCAGAGTCAGAAAACCGAGCGGGTTATCCGCTTCGTCCGTCGCTACAAAACAAGTCGACAGCGCGATCCATTTGCTGAGGTCTTCCATCGTTTCGGTGCTGACACCAGGAACGGACGCCTGATTGGCGTCGTGCAGAACGGCGAGATCCTCGACGCGGAACCTGCGGATACTCATGCCTGGTCCTTGTGCCGATCGCCGGTCCAGCCTTTCGATGCAAGATGGGCTTCTGCAAATGCGAGCGGGCTGTCTTCAAGCGTCGTGGCCAGCGTGTCGTTCCATCGGTTGAGGAAACCGAACAACGCGATCACGCCGACGATTTCAACAATCTCGTCTTCACTGAAAAATTTGCGGAGTGCCTCAAAATGCGCGTCCGTTGACTGGTTTGGTACGCTGCCCGCGGCGAGGGCAAGATCGAGCGCGGCTCTCTCGGCTGGGCTGAACAGGTCGCTGGTTTCGAATGACCACAATGCGTCGAGTTTTTCCGCGTCGGCGCCGCGATGTTCTGCGCCATGAGCGGTGTGGGCCTGGCAATAGGCGCAGCCCGCGGCGGCGCTGGTGATGTGCGCAATCATTTGCCGGAGGACCGGATCAAGGCTGGCATTAGGCCCGAGGATCGCCGCGGACAATCCCATGAAGCCCTGAAGGATCGCGGGTTGCCGCGCCATGACCTTCAGGGAGTTTGCTTCAAATCCCATCGCCGAGGCCGCCAAAGCCAGCAGATCCTTGCTTTCGGCCAGCTGGGCGTCGCTCGCAGGGCTAATTCGCGTCATCTCATTTCCTCCATCGCGTCAAACCAAGCGCCTAATATGTTGACCGACAAGTGTTCTTTTCTAAAAAGTCGGGCTTGCCTAACGCTGGATCTGTCGGCATCGTTGCAGCAACGAGAGACATAAGCGGGGAGACTCACGCAATGGAAGTCACAGAACAGCAGACGCTGCGCATCAATTTCGAACTCGGTCCAAAAGACATCGAGTATTTTAAGAACCGTCTTGCCAAGGCGCGCAAAAACCGGGCCCTGCGCGATGATGATCGCGTCATCCTGGCGGCGGAAGCTCTGGCCGTGAAGGCGCTGGAAAGTGATCCTCCCACCTTCGTGGTCTCGCGCATGCTGACTTTGCAGAACATGGTGGCGATGCTGAAAGATCGCGACTGGAACCTCGAGAATGATGACCGCGACCGGGTGTTGGAAGTCCTCGCTTATTTCGCCGATCCGAACGACATCATTCCGGATGAGCTGCCTGGCATCGGGTTCCTCGACGATACGATCATGGTGGATCTCGCAGCGTACGATCTCGCGCCAGAACTCGAGGCCTATGCCGATTTCTGCGACAACCGCGACGATCTCGCGGCCAAGGAAGCTGATGCTCAGCCGCTGAAAGTGGCGCGCGATGAGCTCCAGTCCCGCATGCGACGCCGCCGCCGCCGCCGCACAGGCGGTGCCCCTGGGGCCGATATGATCACCTCACTCTTCCACGCGGGATAGACGACGCGGACGCCCCCGGGCGCGACCGGGGCGTCACCCCATATTCATATCCATCGTGCCGAGGAAGTCGCGTTTGCCAAGGCTCACGCCTTTGCGGCGCAGCAAGTTGTACGCGGTGGTGACATGAAAATAGAAGTTCGGCAGCGCAAACGAGGTCAGGAAGCCCAGCCCTTTGAACGGGATTTTGAAGTCGCCCAAAACGAAGACAAGGTCCTTGTCGAGCAGGTTGTCGAGTTCGGCTGGATCGACTGTTTTCAGGTTCGCAATCGTTTCGGCCAGAAGCGACTCCAGCTGCGCATAAGTCGAAATGTCCATGTCTGGCGGCGGTCCGGCCTGACCTTCGCGGATCGCTTCAATATTGCCCCAGGCTGAATTGCAGACGGCCCGAATCTGGAACGAGAAGGGCAGCATGTCCTCGGTCAGGCGCTCATTGATAAACGCGTCCGCATCTGTGCCCAGATGCTCACGGCCTTTGGCGACAATCGCCGCCAGGGCTTCAGCCTGACGGATCATCACGCCAATTGTGGACTTGTAGATAGGGGTGGTCATTTGAGGGCTCCTCCAGCCGTGTTTTCCTGCTTGGCATTTGGGGCGCGGCGGCGACCCATGCAATACATGACGATGGGTCAGCAACCGCTGCGCACCCGGCGGTCCGGACGATTCAGGAGCGGGTCGAGGGCATCGGTCCAGATCGCATAGCCGTCCAGATTCATATGCAACTGATCGGAAATGAAGATCTTTTTCGGGACTTTCCCATCCATCATCGGCGAGGCGATATCGACATAAATCAGGTCCTCGCGGGTTTCGGCATAGGCCTGGATCAGCGCGTTTGTTTCGGTTTGCGCGGCCAGCTCGCCGAGCCGGGCAAAGGATGGTTTGACGGACAGGAAATAGACGGGTGTGTCGCCGAGGCGCTGGTCTTTCACGCCCATAAAAGCCTCAAAGCGCGCGGCGACATCTGCCGGACTGGCACCGGCATTCAGGTCATTCTCCCCGGCATAGAAAATGATCTCGCGCGGTTGATGGCGCGTCAGCAGGATGTCGAAATAGCCGATCACTTCCGTTATCTGCGAGCCGCCAAAGCCCCGATTGAGCGGTTCATGCGCCGGGAAATCCTCCTCCAGGCCCAACCAGAAGCGAATACTGGAACTGCCGGTAAACACAGTCCGACAGGCGGTCGGCGGGTACAGCTCGTCTTGTACGAAGAAAGTGTAGATCTCCGAAGCGAACGGGGCATCGGCATCGAACGGGATCGGCTCAGTAGAAATGGCGGGGGCCTGCGCAAAGGACGGACTGACACTGCATGCGGTAAGCAAGGCTGAGACAGCGAGACGGCGAGCGAGCTTTAGCATGAGCGGGGTCCGGGTTTGGCTGGTCTGCAGATTAGACACAGCCGGATCTTAGAGGCGAGTCGAAACTGGGCGGAAGGGTGGCTTTCTCCATACTGCTCCAAGGCCTCATCCCTGCCGCAGTCCCGGACGTGATCCGGGACCTCCTGCCCAGATCCCTGATCCCCGCCAATACCTGCGCTGGCAGGTATCCATGGACAGTCGGTCCCGCTCGCCCAGGAGGATCAGGTTGGTCC
>JANSXJ010000498.1 GCA_024743015.1 Hyphomonas sp.
AGAGCGCTTTATAACCCGCAACCAGCGCGAGCTTGGTCGTGTCGCTCGGGTCTGAATTCTGAGCTTGGGCCAGAGGGGTGGTCGCTAAGGCCAAGCCTGCAGCTAGAGCTAGAATACGACGCATGGGATACTCCAAATTTTTACGCAGACAGACGCTAGGCTGGTTTGGGTAAATCCTGCAAGCGGCGGAAATGGGGCAGTGTCGGATTTCAAAGAACGATCTATATCTATCGCAATGATCCGTCCTGATCTCCTTCTGCACGAGACGCCTAAAGGGTTGTATTGTCCGCCTGGCGATTTCTACATCGATCCGGTTCGCAGCGCGGTTGATCGCGCCGTCATCACGCATGGTCATGCCGACCATGCGCGGGCAGGACACGGTGCAGTGCTCGCCACGCCGCAGACACTCGACATTATGGCATCTCGCTATGGCGAAGCCTTCACGGCTAGCCGCCAATCGCTCGAGTTCGGTGAAACCGTCGAGATCAATGGCGTAACGGTCTGGCTGGCGCCCGCGGGCCATATTTTGGGATCCGCACAAGTCGTCGTTGAATGGCGCGGACTGCGCATGGTGAGCACCGGTGACTATAAGCGCCGCGATGATCCAACGTGCCGACAGTTTGAAGTCGTGCCGAAAACTCATGTCTTTATCTCTGAAGCCACGTTCGGGTTGCCCGTGTTTCGCCATCCCGATGATCGCGCTGAGATCCGTAAGCTGTTGGCAAGCGTTGAGCTCTTTCCCGAGCGCTCGCATCTGGTCGGGGTCTATTCGCTCGGCAAGGCGCAGCGTGTTATCGCCTTGCTGCGGGAGGCGGGATATGACCGACCGCTCTACATTCATGGCGCTCTGCAGGCGCTGTGCGATCTGTATGAACGCAACGGGGTTGCGCTCGGTGATCTCCGCCCGGCCACGTTGGAAAAGGGCCAGCGCGGGGAAAGCGAGATTTTCCGGGGCGAAATCGTGCTCGGACCGCCGTCGAGCTTCAATGATAAATGGGGACGCCGGTTTCCCGACCCGGTGATGAGTTTTGCCTCAGGCTGGATGGGGGTTCGACAACGCGCGAAACAGCGCGGAGTGGAGCTACCTTTGGTCCTGTCGGATCACGCGGACTGGGATGAGCTGACGCAAACCGTGCGCGAGGTTGATCCCGAGGAACTCTGGATCACCTATGGGCGCGAAGACGCATTGGTGCGCTGGGCCGAGCTGGAAGGACGCAAAGCGAGGCCATTGCGTCTGGTTGGTTATCAGGAAGAAAACGAGTGATTCGGCCTATTCAGCCGCCATCAGCTCAAGCGTTTGACCGTCAGCGTCGAGCGTTTCGGAAATCACTTCGCCGATCGTGCACCGGCACTTGCCGCAATTGAAGCTGCAGCCATGATGAGCCTGCACAGCCTCAGGGCTGCGTGCGCCAGCTTCAACAGCTTCGCGCACCCCTTTGTCATTGATACGGCGGCAGATGCAAATGATCATGAGAACGATTTGCAACTTCAAAACGCGATTGTCAAGAATGATTCTCAACTAGCTGTGGATTTTATTGCCGCAAGAAACGGGTGGCGGTCTGATCCACGGATTGGCAAGGTGAGTGCATGACAGTTTTACTCAAACCTCTCGACGAACGCAGTGTTGCCTATACGCGGATGGCGGACGCTCTCGAACACCTTGGTGATACCTGGCGCGACTGGCCGGATTTGCGGACCTGCGCCGACGCGGTCGGCCTGTCTTCCAGCCATTTCCAGCGTGAGTTCACGCGATGGGCCGGCATCAGCCCGAAACAGTATCAAGCCTCGCTTGCGCATGCGGAAGCCGGAGACTTGCTGCGACAGGGGGCGAGCGTTCTGGATACGACTTTCGAAACCGGCCTGTCATCGCCGTCCCGGTTGCACGACTTGTTTATTGCCCATGAGGCGCTCTCACCCGGTGAAGCCAAGAAGGGTGGGGACGGTGCACGCCTGACGATTGGCAAAGCGGGCACGCCGTTCGGAACAGGTGTGTTCCTGATCTCGCCGCGCGGTCTGTGTGGCCTTGGTTTCGCCGATGAAGGCGTCAAGGAAAAATCGGGGTTCGTCCATCCAGGCTATTCGGAGGACAAAGTCTTCGCGGATATGATGGCGCGCTATGCCAATGCCGATTTCACCCGAGATGATACGGAAGCCAAACGCTGGTCAGAAAGAGTATTTGGCGATGGCGGAGAAATCCCCCTGGCGATGTATGGCACGCCGTTCCGGCGGCAGGTCTGGCGGGCGCTATTGGAGATTCCAACCGGCGAAACCTGGACGTATGGTCAGGTCGCTACCAGCGCCGGTAATCCGAGAGCCGCTCGCGCAGCGGGGACTGCGATCGGTGCAAATACGATTGCCTGGCTCATTCCATGTCATCG
>JANSXJ010000124.1 GCA_024743015.1 Hyphomonas sp.
AGATCAAGTCTGGCGTTTTATACTTGCGTTCATCTTGAACAAGGGCCTGTAGCTCAGTTGGTTAGAGCGGACCGCTCATAACGGTCTGGTCGGGGGTTCAAGTCCCTCCGGGCCCACCACGCTTTTCCTGCATCAAACGGATCATCTAACCCGCGTGACGCCCAGACGTTTCACGCCTGTTAGTAATTTCCTGCATGAGATTAACCATAAATTTCACCATGCTCGCTAAAGTTGAATTTCGATAAAATCAATTTGATTGAAATGCTTGCGAAGATTCTAGACCTCATGACCGATCTATCGAGCCTGATGCGTATTTGCGGGGTCGTGCTGGTTATTGGTGCCTCTTTGCTGGCTTTCAGTCATCTCGCGGTGAGCGGGGCGGATGCCTGGTTGACCGCATAGCGAAGGAAAGGTGACGCCTTCGTCGTGACACGGCAAAAGCCGGAGCGGCGCGGGCCCAGTGGGTGTGTTTCTGGTGGGACGAGATCAGGACATAATGCTGTCGACAGCGGCTGCGCGCGCATGGAGCGCGATTGCGGCCCTGTGCCTGATCGGTGCGATTGCGTCCTTGCCTTTGGATCTCAACGGTCAGGCTTTGCTCGCCGCCGTGACGGTCGCCGCCTTGATGGCCGCGAACTGGCTTTCACCGCCTAAGGGCCTGCTTCAGACCATTGTCTTCCTGCTGATCGTGTTCACGTCGATGCGCTACATGTTCTGGCGCGTGAACGAGACGCTTCCCTATGGCGATACGATGGGTTTCGTCTTCGGCATCGCTCTGTTCGGGGCTGAACTTTACGGCCTGGTAATCCTGCTCCTGTCGGTCTTCATCTCTGTCGAAGCCCTCGACCGGGCGCCAAAACCAGCACCTTTGACGGCGGAGCAATGCCCCTCGGTCGATATCCTGATCCCGAGTTATAATGAAGATGAAGTGCTGCTGGAGGTCACGCTCCGCGCCGCCATGAATGTCAGCTATCCGGAGGGCAAGAAGCACGTCTATCTGCTCGACGATGGCGGCACGGTTCAGAAACGGACACAGGCCGATCCGGAAAAAGCCCGCGAGGCACAGGAGCGGCATGAAAGCCTGCAGCGATTATGCGAGCGCACCGGCGCGACCTATCTGACGCGCGAGAAAAACGAGCATGCCAAAGCCGGGAATGTGAACTCGGCTCTGATGAATCATACATCCGGTGAACTTGTCTTGATCCTTGACGCGGATCACGTGCCGACCACGGACATTCTCAACCGGACGGTTGGCTATTTTGTCGATGATCCGAAGCTTTTCCTCGTCCAGACGCCGCATTTCTTCATCAATCCGGACCCGCTGGAGCGCAATCTCAACACTTTCGATGACATGCCGAGCGAAAATGAGATGTTCTATTCCGTCATCCAGAAAGGCCTGGATGGCTATAATGCCTCCTTCTTCTGTGGCTCGGCTGCCGTCCTGCGCCGGAGCTGCCTGGAAGAGATTGGCGGCATCCAAGGCGATACGATCACAGAGGATGCCGAAACGGCGCTCGAGCTTCACGCCCGCGGCTATCGCAGCGCCTATGTTGCGCGGCCCATGGTGGCGGGTCTGTCACCGGAGACTTTTTCGGGCTTTATTATCCAGCGAATGCGCTGGACGCAGGGGATGGTGCAAATCTTCCTGTTGAAGAACCCGCTTTTCAAGCGCGGGCTGACCATCGCGCAGCGTCTTGGCTACCTGAATTCCTGCTTCTACTGGTTCTTTCCGCTGGCGCGATTGATCTTCGTGCTGGCGCCCCTGCTCTTCCTGTTCTTTGGTGTGCGCATCTACGATGCCGGCCTGAATGATTTCCTGGCTTATGGAGCACCGCATATTGTCGGCGCGCTGCTCCTGGCGTCGACGCTGTACGGTCGCACGCGTTGGGCTTTTGCCTCTGAGTTATATGAAATTTCTCAGGCAATTCACTGCTCAGGCGCGATCCTGCAGGTTTTCCGCAACCCCAGAGCGCCGACTTTTGCCGTGACACCGAAAGGTGAGTCGCTCGACAATAGTTTCATTTCGCCCCTCGCGCGCCCGTTTTATTATCTGCTCGGCCTGGTCCTGCTTGGGCAAGTGATTGGCATTGGCCGGCTCATCCTGCAGCCTGAGCAAGCCGGTTATGTCTCGGTACTTTTGGTCTGGAACACGTTTCACCTGTTCCTCCTGCTCGGCGCGCTCGGGGCGCTGTATGAGCGATCACAGCGCCGCACATTCCCCCGTCTTAACCGCGATCAAGCTGTTAGCGTTTCGGTCGGAGATGTCGCCTTGTCTGGTCACGTTCTAGACGTCTCAGTGACAGGTATCGGGCTGAAACTGGCTGAAGCTCGAGTGTTCAAGGAAGGCGAGACCGTTCAGATCGACGCGCGCGATCTTGGCGCAGCCTACCCACTCCCCTTGAATCTAATAGTCGAGGGATCCTGGACGAAAGACGGCGCGCAGCATCTCGGACTGCATTTCGATATTTCCACTCCGGACGAGTGGCATGCTGTGGTCAACATTGTCTACGCCCGCAGCCGCAACTGGCAGAGTTTCCAAAGCCGCCGCAATACGGCGGGTCACACGGCCCAGAAAGTCGGGTTCCTCATTTCTCAATCCATCAAACATGCCTGGGCACACGTCCGGGCCATTCGGAAGGCAGCATGATCATGAACAAAGTTCAGTCTGCATTGATATTTGTCGCGGCGCTTACTGTCCTGGCACCGCCGATCCACGCGCAACAATCGAAGACGGCGAGCAGCCTCTCGAATGCTGACGTCTATGCCCGGTATGAGCCTCTGGACGAAATCACCACAGAGCGTCTGGCAAACGGTCAGTATCGTGCGCGTGTCCCGCTGGCGACGATCCGCGCGGCGCAAGGCCCGATGCGCCTTCAGGGCGCGCTGGCGAGCGAAACTTTAGGTCTTGCTATCGCCCCGCAAGCCGAGATCAAAAGCGCCAAGCTGATCATCCGCCACGTCACGGGGCGCGGACAAGCGGATTCGGATGCGCATCTACGGATCGGCCTCAATCAGCACTTCATTGCCCAGCTGGACGCCGCGACCAGTCTGACGGCAGCGATGGACGAAATTCGCCTTGACCCTCGCCTGTTCAAGCCGGGATTCAACCTCATCGCGTTTGACGCGGTGCAGCGATATACATTCGAATGCCAGGACCCGACAGCGGCAGAGCTCTGGACAGAGATCGACACGCTGCGTTCGGAAGTCGAAATCGTCTATGAGCGGCGCGAATTCGCCGCCAGCCTCGCCGACATGGACGCCTTTCTATCACCCGGTATCGGCGGCGTAGAAAACCTCCTGATCGCAACTGGCGCGGAAGAGCTCGGCGCGCAACATCTGGAATGGGGCGCCATGATCAGCCAGACCGTGGCCAATCATCTTGAGTTCCGCCTGCCGGAAATCAGCCACGCCGCAATCTCGAAAAGCGAAGCGGGCGAGCTCATGCTGGACGTTCAAGGCGAGTCCGCGAGGGCCCAATCGGATCTCGTTCTGGTCGGAACATTTGACGAGATCGGTCACGTCATCTCAGTCGACCCGGCAACCGTCGCGCCAACCGATGGCTATGTCGCACTGCATCCGTCACCATTTGATGCCTCTCGCTTCATGCTGGTCGTGTCAGGTCATTCGCCAGAGGCCGTTTCGCGCGGCGTCGATGCCATTTCGCTTGCGACCTTCCCGTTTGCCGATGATCGCGAAACCCGGATAACCGAGTTCGACGCTCCAGAAGGCTTGGTGATCGGCGACAAGGCTCCGCTCCGCACAGGTGTTTCTTACGCATTCTCCGATCTTGGCTACGAAACCTATTCGTCTCGTGGCTTCCAGACGGCACAAATGAATGTCGAGTTGAAACTGCCCGCCGACACTTACTTTGAAGATGGTGACGATGTCGTACTCTCGCTCGACTTTGCCTATGGAGCCGGTTTGAACGAGAAATCGGTTTTGAATGTTCTGGTGAATGGTAGCTTCCGGGCAGCCGTGCCGTTGCAAAACCCTCGCGGCGAGGCCGCATCCGGATATGAGGTCCGGCTACCCGCACGCGCCTTCCAGGCCGGGCACAATCAGATCAGCCTTGAAGCCGAACTCTCCAAGAACCAGCAGGGGGCCTGTGCAGCGCGCAATGATCGCCACCTGGCGTTCATGGTTGAGAACAGCTCGATCCTGCATCTGCCCAAGACCCGTAGATTCCTCGAACTGCCGAACCTGGAAGTCCTGTCCGAGTCGGGCTTCCCTTACACGACAGTCTCAGCGGAGCCTTTCTCCGTGCGGGTCGCCGATCGGTCGAGTGATACAGTTGCAGCGGCGTGGACGCTGGTCGCCCGTCTTGGCCAGATTCACGGCGATCAGTTCCGCGGTGTCGAGTTTGAATTCCACGACGCTCCGGGAAAAACGCACACATTGTTGATCGGACCGCGGCGCGCGCTCGGCGATCTGTCGACCAGCGGCATGAGCTTGCAATCCGAAGTTTCAACTCTCGTTCGTCAACGTGACCGGCGCGAGCTCAAGGAGACTGTCTCCACGGCGCAAGTCACCCGCCTTGGGCGTAATGGATTGCTGATGTCAGGCGAAAACCCGGTTGCGGCGGATACTCTGCTGACAGTCTTGACCGCGCAGTCCAGCGCTAGCCTGTTGGACGCCGCAAGAAACCTGGTGCGCCCAAGCCACTGGAGCCAGTTGGACGGCGCCAATGCCGTCTGGCGACAAAACCCTGCCACGTTCGGAACCATGCCCGCATCCGATACGTTCTTCGTCGGTAATCTCGATCCGCGCACGATGGTTGAGATTCAAAACTCACGTCGGCCATGGCTATTCATCCTCGCCATTGGAGCGTTCCTGTTTGTGACCGCCAGCATCTTGTCCGGCGTAGCGCATTACCTGCGCAAACAGCTGAAAAGCGAAAGCTAAAGCTAAATGGCGGTGTGGAAGTGGATATGGCTGATAATGCTGTCCGCGACCCTGACTTCGGTCGCGGCGGCTGCACCGCTGCGCGGAGATACCGAAATCGAAGTTCGCCGCCTCGGCATCCCGGCGCTTGATATCGCGGTCGAGCAACAGGAACCTGATACGCCTTCCACGTCTCGCTGGACGCCTGCAAAAAACGTCTGGTCCGCGGTGAACGATCAGGAATGGGTTAAGGCCAAAGACCATCTGACGCGCCTCCAACAGCGAGCGCCCGAATGGACACCACCCCCCGAACTCACGCGACTGATCGATCAAGGCCTTCGCCAGAATGCGATCTCGGAAGCAGTTCGCGATGAACGTTGGTCTGATGTGCTCCGCCTGAGCCCGACCGATGGCCTCTTCTGCCCGAGCGATGCGCAGTTCTGGGCGGTGAGTGAAGCCTACGCGAAGACCCATCAGGAGCAGGTGTTGCAGACCGGCCTCCTGCGCGCGCTGGACGACTGCACATCTGCCAGCGACGAAGCTCAAATCATCGAACGCGCGATAACCTATCTCTCGCTTGAGCATTTGCGCGATTTCGGCGCGGGCGTGACCCTGCAGCCGTCAAACCGCGCCAGACTCTCGGCGCGGATTGAAACACTGGAACGCTTGAACGCTGTCTCAGAACAGGACTGGACCAGACTGGCGGAATTAGCGCGCGCGCACGGCGCCCGCGAAGCAACGATGCAAGCGGCCTGGGCTCTATTGGAACGCGATCCTGCGGCGGCGCGGGTCGAGTTCGAATACGCCCTGTCCACCTCAATTGATTCCGAGGCGGAGTATGGCGCGGCGCTCGCGGCCTATAGAAACGGCGATCATGGACCCGCATTGGCGCTATCGCTCAAAGACGGCGACGAAACCTACAAGTCCGAACGGGCAGAACTCTCTGCCTATGCAAACCTTCGCGAAGCGGCCGCCCTGATCGAGGCAGGCGACTATCGACGCGCGGAGCAACGGATCGAGACCGCGCGACGTCTGACCCCGAGCACTGAAAGCAACGCGGCCACCCTGTCCGCCTCGATCAGTCTGGCGCGTGCGGATGAAGCCTATCAAGACGAAGACTTCGAAGCGGCAATCGCCCTTGCCCAAGCGGCGAAGGGCGTGCCCGAATTGAGAGAGGCGGTACAGGCGCGCATTGCCTGGTCGCTGTATCAACGAGGTGACGATGAAGCCGCCTATGACGCGTTTTCAGCATTGTATCAGTCGACGGCATCAGATGCGGCAGCGGACGGGCTCGTTCTCGCTGCCAGTCGCGCGGGATGGCTGGACCGGTTGCAACCCTTGGCGACAACCCGGTCGGGACCGCTCCTCAACCGATTGAATACGGAACGCGCTCGAACCGCTCTTCAGAGAAACAATTATCTGATCGCGCAGAAAAGTTCTCCGGTCCCGCTGGCTGAGCTTGTCGGCATCGATCGCCCATATGTTCGACAGGCCGTTTCCGTCCGCACCAATGATGGAGCCGCTGGCGAAGGCCGTGTGAGAAGCCAGACCGCGAGATCCTCTGTAGGCTTCACGACAGGACAGACACATCTCGAAATTGGCGCGGTTATCATCGACATGTCCGCCGGGACGGGCGCTGTCACCACGCGGTCGTCGGATGAACGGGGCATCTCTCCCTTCATCAGGATGGAGCGCGAAGGCGATATTTCGATCTCGGCGCAGGTTTCAACCACACCGACATCTGGCCCGGTTGCCAGCACGCTGACCGGCGAGCTTGCGCTTGCTCGCGACACATCCGGTGGCATGCGCGCAGAGGCAGCCTTGTTCAAGCGCGGTGTTGACGAAAGCCTCACCTCCGGCTTTGGCCGCGAAGATGTCGCCACCGACGAAACCTGGGGCCGGGTCACTGAAACCGGTCTTGAGGCCAGCATCGCCGCGCCCGTAAGCCAGACGATCAGCGTGCAGGCGAGCGCAAGCACAAGCCTGCTGGATGGGAAAAATATTGAGACCAATCAATCGGTGAAAGCCGGCATAAGCGCCGTGAAATCATTCAAGGCTGATCACCATGCCTATCTTTCGGCAGGCCCGTTCTATCAGTTCCAGGCCTTTGACAAGAACACCAATTTTCATAACCCGGAACATGGCGGCTATTTCAGCCCGCAATCCTATCACCGCGCCGGGGTTGGGGTTTTCGGACAAACGGACGACCTGCAAACCTGGATGGTGCGGTATGAACTCGCTGGCGCGGTCGAAGTCGCAAAGACAGACGATGCCGCTATCCGTCCCCGCACCGCGCCGAACGGACCCGTGTTTAATGGCAGCTCGGACACGATGCTCGCTGGGTCGGCCCGGTTCGAGATCGCGAGAAAAATTAGTGACGAATGGACGCTGACCGCTGGCGCTTCCGCGATTGCCTCCTCAGCGTTCAACGAAGTTCAAGCGGGTGTCGCCCTGAAATTCGTTCCCGGCGGCAAAGCCAGGGTCTCGACGCGAGATCTCACGCCTGACCTATTCTCGAGAGATATCCTATGAGCCCTTCATCCTCTTCTTCAGCGCTGGCACCGTCCGGTCCGGACCTCAACGCTGATTCTCGCCGGAATGCGCGCGCGCAGCTGGTGCCAGAGTGGCACGGCCGCTATCAAGCACGCCGCGGGCGTCGCCGAAGCGATCCGAGGCTTTTGCGCGCCCTCACAGCCATGGCCGTCGTTTCTATTGTCGGGGCCGCCATCCTTCTGGCTTTTCTGCTTCTGCAAGATCTCAGGCAGACAGATCGATTGCACGCCGAATCGGCGACCCTCGAAGCGACTGTCGCTATTGAAGACCTGCTCGGCGAAGTTGCGGAGACGCTTGAAGACATCGCACCAAATCTCAGCGCCTATTCCGCAAATCCGGACGACATGACCGCCGCCAGCCGGCGACAGTCCCGGCGTGATGTGTTCGCGGCATTGGACGACAGTCCGATCACAGGACTTGCTCTGGTCAATTCGCTCGGAGCCGTGCTGCTGGAAACCGGAGACGCGCAGCGCGGAAACATGACCACCTGGACGAAGCTGCCTCTCGAACCATCCGCGAAACTCCTGAACCAGCAGATGGCGTTTCTGGCGCCTGAAACGGGCCAAGGCGTACAAGCCCTGTTTGGACTCCCGGGCCAGGACCGAGCGGTCGTTGCTTTGATAGAGGAGAAGTTGCTGGCTGATGCGTTGACCCCTCGATCTGACGCCATTCGCAGCGTTTATTTATCGGATGGGGCTGGGCGAGTCCTCGCTGCGTCGCGCGGCAGTGACGCCATTGTCAGTATTGGATCGGCACCACGCAGCGCACGGCCCCGCATGGCAACCGAACATAGTGCGGTATCTGTAAAGGCTGGCAGTGAGATAAGAAATCATGGACAGGCTGCGACCCGCCCCACAGGCGAGCCCGGCCTATACGTCACGGCCATTCCAAAGACGATAACGGTTGCTCGGTTTTTTGCGAGCGTTGGGCATCTGCTGCTGGCCGGGATTGCGTTTGCCCTAATGACGATCAGCCTTCTGCTCTATGTCATCCAGACCGAATGGAAAAAGCACGATCGCCGCGCCAATCTCGATGAAGATGTGGTGGCTCGCTCAGAAATTGCGGCAGATATTATGGGTGCCGGAATCATCGACTGGCGGGTGACAGATGCCGTCGTCTCCTATTCAGAAGGCTGGCAGCGTCTGTTCTCAGATGGCGCCCCGACTGAGGATGAAGAGATCTTTGACTGGATCGATAAGCTCCACCCCGATTGCAGGTCTCTGGCGCGTGAAAACTATGAAGCCCTGATTGCTGGTCGGATATTCGAAGTTGAGCACGAGCTGAAAGTCCGGCGGCGGGACGGCGACTATATCACCGTGCGCGAGCGCGGCCGCGCCCGTATGAATGCCCAGGGATCTGCTACCCGCGTCGTCCTCGTTCAGCGTCTGGCGCGAGGCTGATCCGCGCCGGTCAGTCCGGTACTGCGAAATGCTTCGAGAGTTTGAGCCCCTGCCCCTGATAGTTGCTGGTTTTGCCGCCATAGAGCGCCTTCGGTTTTGAAGCCATCGGCTCATAGACGAGCTTGGCGACCGGCTGTCCGTGCTCAAGGACAAATGGCACATCGCGCGAGCGGACTTCCAGCACAGCGCGGCTCCCGCCGTCATTTGTCCCAAATCCCGGATCAAAGAAACCGGCATAGTGGGCGCGAAATTCTCCGAGCTCGGGCGCGATCGGTGCCATTTCAGCCGCTTTGCCAGCGGCAACTTTGACCGTCTCGCGACTGGCAAGAATGTAGAATTCTTCCGGGTCGAGGATCAGACGCCCACCGCGCGCATAGAGCGGCTCCCAGAATTCGTGCACATCATGCGCGCCAATACCTCGCAGGTCGATCAATCCACCATGACGCTTGGCCCGCCAACCAACCGGGCGACCGCCGGGCTGATCCAGGTCGATGGAAACAGTTTTCTCGGAGGCGTCAGCGCTTTGCCCGCGGCGCAGCCTTAACTGGGCAAGACGATCGCCGGGCCGCACCAGAATGGGAAATGTCCGCGGACTAATCTCGAGCCATAGCGGCCCCGAATATCCGGTAGAAACCTCGTCAAATGCTTTCGAGCGATTGGTCACGACCCGCGTAAAAACATCGATGCGGCCGGTGGAACTCTTTGGATTTGCTCGTCCTGAAATTCCGGCGGGTAGGCGCAGACTTTCCTGGAGCGGCACGAGGTAAACACACCCGGTTTCGAGCACAGCGCCGTCTTCCGTAAGGGAGATCCTGTGGAGTTCCGTGCCCGGATGCTCAAGC
>JANSXJ010000585.1 GCA_024743015.1 Hyphomonas sp.
CAAAACCCGTAGCTTCGCGCAAATCCTGCAAAAGCTGGGCCTCATTCAAGACTTTGATCGTATGCATGCCCATCGCGCGGGCGGGTTTCAAATTAATTCCGAGATCGTCCAGATAGACGCAACGCGCCGGATCAACATCCAGCGCTTCGCACATCAGGGCGTAAATTCGCGGATCCGGTTTACGGATGCCCAGCTTGGAACTCTCGATGACATGATCAAAATGCGTCATGATTTCCGCGACTTGTGTGGCCTTGTGAGCGTCCGAACTCATGCCTGCGCCTTTTCCGACGGGTGCGTTATTAGTGATGCAGCCCACTTTGACGTTTGACTTACAGACCTTCAAAGCTTCGACAACGGGCGGGCGGATATCGCCGGACAGTAAGCCGAGAATATCCTTCCCCGGAACCTCGTGACCGAGCGCCTTGCTTTCGGCTCGAAACAAGCCGTCGAACTCATCAGCTGAAACTTCGGACCGCTCAAGTTTAGCCCAGGCATTCTCGTGAATATTCTGCGCGTTGACCGAGCGCACAAAATCCCTGGGGAGGCCTTTCTCGGCTTCGTAGCGCGTGAACGCTTCGAAGGGCGAAGACGTCAGGACACCGCCAAAGTCCCAGATAACCGCCTGTAAGTCCGTCACCATTTCACAATTCCCCTATCTCGCTTTGATCAGCGTTTTCTTGTTGCCTGATGCCATGACCTCATGGCTGGCTGCCTCGAAACCCACGGCATCCAGAAGCGCCTGGTCGCGGTCTTCGCCTGGATTGTCCGTCGTCAGCAAACGATCCCCGATGAAGATTGAGTTGGCGCCAGCAAGCAGCAGTAGAGCCTGCTCGCCCTCGCTCATCCCTTCGCGCCCAGCCGAGAGCCGGACCCAGCTTTTCGGAAAGACGATCCGGCACGTTGCAATCGCGCGAGCCATTTCCGTGACGCTGACAGCAGGGCTATCGCCAAGCGGCGTGCCTTCAATCGGAACCAGCATGTTAATCGGCACGCTCTCCGGGTGAGGCGTGAGCTTGGAGAGTTCATGAATGAGACCGATGCGGTCCTCGCGCCCTTCCCCCATACCAAGAATGCCGCCGACGCAGAGCTTCACGCCCGCCTGCCGCGCCTTGGATAACGTGTCGAGCCGGTCTTCATACGTCCGGGTCGACACCACAGTCGTGTAATATTCCGGCGAGGTATCGAGATTGTGGTTGTAATAGTCGAGGCCCGCTTCTTTCAGCTGTTCGGCCTGGCCGTCTTCGAGCATGCCGAGGGTCACGCAGGTCTCCAGGCCTTCGGCTTTCACGGCTGAGATCATCGCCGCGACTTTCGGCAGATCGCGGTCCTTCAGCGAGCGCCATCCAGCGCCCATGCAGAACCGGTCTGCGCCGCCCGCCTTCGCGCGCTTCGCTGCGGCAACCACCTCATCCAGTGGCATCAGCTTTTCAGCGCCGAGCCCGGTGTCAAAATGCGCGGATTGGCTGCAATAGCCGCAATCCTCGGGGCATCCACCCGTCTTGATTGATAGCAGCTGGCTCTTTTGCAGCTGG
>JANSXJ010000301.1 GCA_024743015.1 Hyphomonas sp.
AATATGCGAAAAAATCGCCGGATTTCATAAGTTGCTTATGACGCGATAAAAAACGTGCTGGACATAGGCGAGACTCGCGTGCAGCCTTTCCATTATCCGAAGTCAGAGGAGGTCTGAGGCCTTCAGGGACCAGAGGTCCCGTTTTGTGTCGGACACTGATATTCGAAGATCGAAGAGGGTCTGAGGCCCTCAGGGACCTGGGGTCCCGTTTTGACTTCGATACTCGCAATCACACCAAATTTGCCGCTTTGCGGCCACGCCTCCCGCTTGCCCGGAGGAAGGAGCACAAAAATGATCGACACCCAAACTCTATCTTGTAAAGACACCCGTTCGCGTAGCTTTGAACTCAAAGTCATCTATCGCGCGCCTTCCGGTCTTAAACCTTATGAACGCAATGCGCGGACCCATTCCAAGAAACAGATCTCGCAGATCGCTGCCTCCATCCGCCAGTTTGGCTTTAACAACCCAGTCCTCATTTCAGAGAGCGATGAGATCATTGCTGGCCATGGCCGGGTGCTGGCAGCGCTGGAGCTCGGCCTCAAGAAAGTGCCGACCGTCCAACTAGAACACCTGACGGATGCTGAGCGCCGCGCTTATATCCTCGCTGATAACAAACTCGCCGAACAGGCGGGCTGGGATGTGCCCACACTCAAACTCGAACTGGGTGAGCTCTATGAGGAAGAGCTTGAGTTTGCGCTCGAGGCCACCGGCTTTGAAACCTCTGAACTCGATATTCTCCTGCATGGGGATGGCGAAGATGAAGAACCAGAAACCGTCCCCATGCCGGAACCAGGTCCAGCCATTAATCGGGTAGGGGACATTTGGCAGCTCGGTCGGCACAGACTGATTTGCGGCGATGTCACTGATCCCTTGGTGATTGATGCACTGATGGGCGATGAGCGCGCTGACTGCGTGTTCACCGATCCCCCTTACAATGTGAAGATTGATGGCAATGTCTGCGGCAAAGGCTCCGTCAAACACAGAGAGTTTGCCATGGCCTCTGGCGAGATGAGTGAGGCTCAATTTACCGCCTTTCTGATCTCAAGCCTTGGCGAGCTGGCCCGGGTCAGCCGGGACGGGGCGATCCACTTCGTTTGTATGGATTGGCGGCACATGAGCGAGCTCTCTGCCGCCGGGGACACGGTCTATCAAGAGCTGAAGAACCTGATTGTCTGGGCCAAGACCAATGCCGGCATGGGCAGCTTCTACCGCTCTCAGCATGAACTGGTCTTTGTCTTCAAAGTGGGCACCGCCCCTCATACCAATACATTTGGTCTTGGTGAAACAGGGCGTCATCGCTCCAATCTCTGGACCTATCCGGGTGTGAACACATTCGGGGCAGGTCAAAGTGACTTGGCGCTACACCCGACGGTGAAGCCCACAGCGCTCGTGGCCGATGCTATCAAGGACGTCACCCGACTCAATCAGATCGTCCTGGATGGGTTTGGGGGCTCTGGCTCAACTCTGATTGCGGCTGAACGCACTCGCCGTATCGCCAGGCTTGTCGAACTTGATCCGCATTACTGCGACGTGATCTGCAGGCGGTTCGCAGCCGAGACCGGGAAGCCCGCGATGTTGGCAGAAACGGATCAGATCTTCGATCAAGTTTCAGCTGCGCGAGAAGAGGAAGGAGGCAGTCATGAGTGATCTGAAACCCTTCACCTCCGGCTATATGAAGCCGCCTAAACAGCATCGCTTCAAAAAGGGTCGCTCTGGTAACCCTCGGGGGCGACCGAAAAAGAATAAAAACCAGCTCAAAACGGTGATGGAAGCGGTCAAGAAAACCAAAGTCGCGATCCAGGGCGAAGATCGTAAGATCACAATAGAGGTGGCACTTGCTATGCGACTGCGCGAATTGGTGTTTAGGGGTCATCCTCGCGCACTTGCAATCTATGAAAGGTACGAACCGCACGCGACTAAAAACCAGCCGGGCGAGACGGTGAGATCCGAAGATACTCCAGAATATAGAGACTACTGTAGGAGTTTTGGTCTGTTCCTTGATGAGCCGAACAATCCGGCGGGTAGTCCATCAAGCGATGGAGAAAAGGATGACGCGTAGCGGTTATAAGAACCCGCCCAAAGAGCATCGCTGGCGCAAGGGCCAAAGCGGCAACCCATCGGGACGACCGAAGAAGGAATCAACGTTCAAACAAAACATTGCTGATATTCTGGTAGAAGAGCTTTCGCTACGCACTTGGGCGGGCCGGCGCCGCAAAATGCATCCGCTGCAGGCTGGATTGATCAACATGTGTCGAGAAGCACTGACCGGATCACCCGCTAAGTTTTTCAAGTGCTTCGCAGTGATGGAAGGTCTACAGGATCTCGTCGATCAACGGATCGCAGACCAAGAGGCCAGCTGTAATAACGCTTATACAAACAAGTGTTTGAAAGAGTTTGGAATGGTGGTCAAGGGCGACCGTATCGTACCAATAGATGAGGTCGACGGTGGCGGCGACGAAGACAAATAGCTCCAAGCAGGGGGCTGCTTCGCGAGCATAAGCAGACATAAATATTGTTCCAACAAATCTACCTGATCGCGATAACCTTAGGACAAATGACGCTGATCGGAAGTCAATTTTCTTCTCACCCCAAAATCGAATATGGTGATGCCTGTGATGTCGTGATAAAAGAGAACATCTATACACTACTGGGAGGGGAAAATGGCTGGTGTATTCAAATACTACAAAGACGTTCTCGGCTACGACTTAGGTGATGTGAAGTACATAAATGTCGATATCGTCACATTCGACTTAGGTGAAGACAAACTTCAGTTGTTTTTTGGTGACCCGGTAGTTCCAGTGGACTCGCCAGGAAGTCAGCACCGTTACAAGATCGTCGGCGGCCGCTTCAACGGCAGGGTTGGTGTGACCGATGATCCCGTCCCGTTAATGGACACTCCCATTCTGCGCCTGTCGATGATTGACGTTCAGCAAGGCGACGGACTCATATTAGACACTCCATCCGGGCATCTGTTCACCATCGATGGAGGAGACAAAGTTCTATTTGCACGGCATCTAGCTGCGCGATTCTCAGGTACCACTGAAGAACGCCCGCTCCAGATCGACGGAATGATTGTCACTCATGGCGATGCGGACCACTTTGGTGCGCTCATGGAGCTTCGAGAATCAGAAAAGGAGACCGCTCCTGAGCGTCTCAAAAAACGGGCGTTCGTCCATCCCAAGCATGTGTTTCACAATGGACTTATCAAGAACCGGGGCAGTCGGGGTGGGAAGAAAATCAAAGATCAAGACCGATTTGGTGAGACACGCGAGGGGACGAGTGGAGAGCTCTATGTAATAGAGCTCGAAGAGAGCCTATTCGAGGTGCCCGACAGCCGGATGAATGATAAGTTTATCGCCTGGCGCGACGCGCTCGTGCATTGGAATGAGCGCCGCCGCAGACTTGGGTTAGAAGATATTTCGTTTCATCGAGTGGAGCACACTTCACCCGTTTTCGAACCGTTTGAGACCGACAAGCTTTCTTTCAATCTGTTTGGTCCCATTACGGAGGATGTAGATGGCGATCCTGGATTGCCACTTCTAAAGAAGCCGAAGCACGACCCGCACTTCCACACCAGTGAAGATGCATCTGTAACAAAATCAGTGTCCGCCTCGCACACGATCAACGGTCATTCGATCGGGTTCAAACTGACATTTGGCCACGTGTCGATTCTATTCACAGGCGATCTAAACCAGCAGTCCATGGACCGGATTGACGATGCGCTTCCCGACTTCAACTTTCGCGCCGAGGTTTTGAAGGCACCGCATCATGGAGCCGAGGATTTCGACCTAAATCTCCTTAAGAAGGTTGAGCCAATCGTTTCACTGATCTCATCTGGCGATGAGAGTGCGTTTTACGAGTACATCCATCCACGAGCGAATTTGGTATCTGCGCTTGGTAAAGTGTCGCGCGGTGATACAGGCGTGATATTTATGACGGAACTCGCCGCGTTTTTCCGTTATCGCGGCCTCGTACGAGACCTTAAGACGAGTTCTGACGAAGAGAAAGTGTTCCATGGGTTCGAACGTACCAACTACGGAATCGTTCATATTCGCACCAATGGCGAACGGCTTGTGGCTTTTACGCATTCGGGTAAGCGAGGTATGAATGAGATGTATGCTTATTCTGTTTCGAAGACTGGAAAAATCAAACCGCAAAAGAGAAAATCAATAAGCTGAGCGCGTTCTCTATTGCTTTGATTCATTCTGTCTTGGGCGCAAAAGGAGACATAAACGAAACGTCCGACAACCGTGTTAGGTCAATCGGATTTCGCCAACTTTAACGTTTCCATTCCGGACCGGCTAATCGATTCTTGGGAGTTGTTCGATTTCCCGTTGAAGAGTCTCAAAAGTCTCCGTTCCGTTCAGAATTCCGTTCATCAAATCGTTGAATCTGCGCTGAAATGTACGCTCGGTTAGAGGCGATCTAAATGGCGCAATAATAGTATTGTAAGTGGAAAGATGTCTGATCCGGAGCTCGGTTCTACCCATCACGTCGACTGGTTGTCCGTCGATTATTGCTGCGGCGTCGTCATATTCGGCTCGCGTGATAGGCAAAGAGCCGTCTACCAGACCGTATTCTTCATAAGCGTAACCAAACGAACGCTTCATTCTTTCGATAGATTCTCGCGTTTGCTCATATAAGCCAACAGGTGGATAACCAGCATCTTCGACGTAAACCCACTTCCGATAAGATGATGG
>JANSXJ010000298.1 GCA_024743015.1 Hyphomonas sp.
AGCCCTGACGCGAGCAACTCGGACAAGAAATAATGTTAACCCCGCGGGTTCGAAGGCCGAGAGATTTCAGCATATCGAAGCCGACTTTAACTTCTTCAACCGGGTCGTCCGAGAGCGATACACGGATCGTGTCGCCGATCCCCATCCAGAGCAGGTTGCCCATGCCGATCGATGATTTGACCGTGCCGATCCGGCGACCGCCGGCCTCGGTTATTCCCAGATGCAGCGGTGCATCAGTGGCCTCGGCGAGTTGCTGATACGCAGACACCGCCAGAAACATATCAGAGGCTTTGACGCTGATCTTGTAATCGTGGAAGCCAAGATCATCGAGTATCCGCGCATGATCCAGCGCGCTTTCGACCATCGCCTCCGGGCAAGGCTCTCCGTATTTTTCGAGCAGGTGTTTCTCCAGTGACCCACCATTCACGCCAATCCGGATGGAGCAGCCATTATTGCGTGCGGCGCTCACCACCTCTTTGACGCGGTCGGGGGAGCCAATATTCCCGGGATTGATCCGCAGGCAAGCGGCACCCGCCTCCGCGGCTTCGATCCCGCGCTTATAATGGAAGTGGATATCCGCAACCAGCGGAACAGAAGCGCCTTTGGTGATTGCCGCCATGGCTGCTGTTGAGTCTTCATCGGGGCAAGACACACGGACAATATCTGCCCCAGCTTCCGCAGCGCGCTCGATCTGTGCCAGCGTCGCAGCGACGTCCGGGGTCGGGGTATTGGTCATGGTCTGCACACTGATCGGGGCGTCGCCGCCAACCAAAACGGAGCCGACGGAAATCTGACGGGATTTCCGGCGCTCGATATTGCGCCAGGGGCGGATGGGATTGTGCGTCATGAATCAGGTCCTGAACCAGTCTTCCTGGCTCATGTGGCCCTAGAATACGGCGAGGTAAAGGCCCCGCAATGCCGCAGATTTCGGTAAAATTTCAACGTTTGCGTGAACGAGGTGGAAAACACGTTCTGTTACGAAACCTTTAGAGACGTGTCTTAGCAAGTGGAGCGTGCAATGCGCGAGTTGCCTATCCCTGGAATGTTTGCCCCGCGCTTGTTGAAGCGCTTTGAGGCATTTGCAGCCGATAAGCGAGGCATTGCAGCGGTGGAGTTCGCGTTGATCGCGGTTCCGTTTTTCTTCCTGATCTTCGGCCTGCTCGAGGTCTGCGTGATCTTCATCATGGCGTCCGTTCTGGAACATGGCGCGAGCGAAGCCTCTCGCGCGGTTCGCACCGGGCAATTCCAGCAGGGCGGGTTCGGAGAACTCGCATTCAAGAACGCGGTTTGCGCCGAGTTGTTTGATCTCATGAGTTGCGGCGACAAGCTGAGCCTGGATGTGAAGACATTCAGCAGCTTTGCCGGGACGAACAATCCGTCACCAATTGATGCGGATGGAAATCTCGACGATTCCGGTTTTGCGTTCAGCCCAGGTGGCCAGAACGACATTGTTGTGATCCGCGTGTTCTACGAATGGGACCTGATGATCCCGCTGATGAGTAAGCCGCTCGCCAATATGAGCGGCAACCGTCGCTTGCTGCAAGCGACGATCGCGTTTCGCAACGAGCCATTTGGCAATTCGGCTGCCTCAGGGACGCCATAGGGGATAGGACGATGCGATTGAGACCAGTAACCAAACTGCGTAAATTTCTGCGGGCCGAGAGCGGCATTTCGGCCGTTGAATTTGCCCTGATCGCGCCGCTCATGGCGATGATCTACTTTGGCTGTATTGAGCTGTCACTGATGATGACGCTCGACCGGAAGGTCACTGGCGCGACGGCGGCGCTGGGTGATCTGACATCGCGCTCGTCAACGGTCACGAACGATGACCTCACAGATATTTTCGAAGCCACGCGCATGGTAATGCAGCCGAATGACATGACGGGCGCGCGCATTCGAGTCTCCAGCCTCTATGAAGATAGCGGGCAAGTAAAAGTCGCCTGGAGCGATGGCTGCAATCTGACACCCTATAGCACTGACCAGGTCATGACGATCCCGAACAATCTGATCCCGACAGACGGAACGATCATCATGGCTGAGATCGAGTACGACTATAAATCCGGCATCGGCTATTTCTTCACAACGACCAAAGCGCTGACGGACAAGTTTTACTTGCGTCCTCGCCGCGTCGACGCGATTACGCGAGACCGCTCCGCAGGGACTTTCAGCTGCGCCTATGCTGCACCTTAAGCGCCGGCATCCGCCTTCAAATGCTCAGGTGTCTTGTCGGCCTTGACGGTCATGATGATGGCGAGACCTGTAATCAGTAGAACGACAACCGGTGCGAATCCGGCGCGCTGATCATTTGTCAGCCAGGTCACCAGGGCGACCGAGCCAGGGCCGAGCCAGACCGTGACGCTGCCCGCCATGGCATAGAATCCGAAGAACTCGCCAATCTTCTCTGGCGGCGCAATATGCAGCAGCATGTAGCGGCTCGAGGATATCGTCGCGACCAGGAAGATTGTGCCCGGGATCACGGCGAGGACATAGACGAGGTCTGCCAGCGTGCTGAAGACACCACCTTCCCAGACCGTGTGCCCGGCCGGGATTAGCCCGAACAGGAGGGCATCCTTGGTGATCGAGATCTGGAAAATGCCGATCAGGATGGCCATGCTGAGTTCCAGCGTGAGCGCGCGCTTGGGACCGAGTAATCGATCCAGAACACCTCCAAAGAACCCACCGACGACAGCGAACAAGGACGCCAGGATCCCATAAACCGCTAGCTGTGATCCGCTCCAGGCGAGAACACCGCCGACATACACGCCGCCAATCGTCAACATCGCAGCGATGCCGTCGGCATAGATCATCCGGCCGACCAAGTAGCGCATAACATTTGGATACTGTTCGAACCGACTCTTCACCCAGGAATAGGGATTCACGCGGTTGACCGGATTGCGGAAATCTTTCAGCGCTTGGCCCCACGTCGCTTCCTTCTTGTAAACATCCGGCATCAACAGGAAGAATGCGATCATGAACACAAGCAACCAGATTCCAATGGTCGGCGCGGATAGTCGTGAGACGTCCAGTCCGGTCAGTCCGAAAGGAGGATTGGTGCTGAGGATCGCCACGACGATCAACAAAAGCATGCCTGCAGCATTACCCATCGCGAGCCCGAGACCGGAGACCAGCGGCAGCGCTTTCGGCTCGGCGGCACCTGGCAACATCGCATTGTGAAGCAGTTCCGACACGGTGTAACTGCAATAGCCAACAATCAGGAGAAACATACCGATGGGAATAGCGCCGGGCAGGTCTGGTGTTACAAATCCAAGCAGGATCGAACACAGGGCCAGAACACCAAATGTGTAGAATATGAAAGGCTTCTTGCGCCCCGCATTGTCGACAACACTACCAAGGATGGGCGAAACGATCGCCATGATCACGCCGGCGATGGCGATTGTGACTCCGACCAAGGTTTGACCAAGTTCGCCGCTATTGATGACCGAGTTGGCGAAGTAGGGTGTGAAAATGAAGATGACGACGATATTGTAATAGGGATTACGGGCCCACTCGAACGAGGCCCAGCCGACGCCCTTTTTGCCGAAGGCGCCGCCCGTGACCGCCTCAGGCCCGTTCGCCGCCCCGTCTGAGTTCGCATCGGCCATTTCAGTATCTCCTCAAACGCGCATCAGCCCGCGCAGTGGCGCGACCCTGAAACATTCCGCCTTGAATGAAAAGGCAGGTGCTGCCGAGCGACGCTGCGACATCTATTGCGCTTGACGCTGGCGACCACCCGGATAAAGACGTGCGAGACTGAATTGGAGGCCATCATGGCAGGCGATTACACACGCGGCGAAATGAATATTGAAGCTCAAAAGAGCATGTATGTGGGAACCATGAAAGCGGGGGCGTGGGGCGCGCTGATTACACTGCTGGCTTTGGCCTATGCGACCTTCACCCTGTCCATGGGCATGCCGTGGCTGGTGGCTTTGGTGGTCTGCGCGGGCGGCGGTATCGTGATCGGCCTCGGCATGGGATTCGGCGGTGCCTGGGTCGCAACAATTGTCGGTCTTTCAGGGCTCGCCTTGTTCATCCAGCTGCTGATTGTGCTGTTCCAATTGGCGCTCTAACGCGTCTTTATCTTGGCTTTTCGAGAAGCGGTTGCCTCGGCAGCCGCTTTTTCTTTGCCTCTTTCACTGGTGCGAATCAGCAGGGGAGCCTAATTTCTTCATATGCCTGATAGTGCACGCCTTCCGTCCCGACCGGTGATCCGCCAATTGCCGCCGGATGCGATCAATCGCATCGCCGCGGGCGAAGTCGTTGAACGCCCTGCTGCGGCGGTGAAAGAGCTGGTCGAGAACGCGCTGGATGCCGGGGCCCGGTCAATCAAGGTCACAATTGAATCGGGTGGCTTGAAGCGTTTGATTGTCGAAGATGATGGCTGCGGTATGAGCGGCGATGACATGCTGCTGGCGCTTGAACGACACGCGACGTCCAAGCTGGCCCCTGGCGAAGATGGCCGGATCGACCTGCTCAACATTCACACAATGGGATTTCGCGGCGAAGCCTTGCCGTCGATTGGTTCAGTCAGCCGCATGACGCTGACATCGCGAACAGGTGACGAGGATGCGGCGGAACTGTTCATTGAGGCGGGGCGGATCGAAGGACCAAAGCCGGCAGCCTTTTCCGGCGTTGGCCTCACGGGAACACGCGTCGAGGTCCGCGACCTCTTCCATGCGACCCCAGCTCGCCTGAAGTTCATGAAATCCGAGCGATCG
>JANSXJ010000449.1 GCA_024743015.1 Hyphomonas sp.
AGCGGGCATCTATGGCTACGAAGTCGACGGCTGTGACTTTACCTTTGTTGAAGGTCGCCCCGAGCCGAGTTTTAAGGATGGCGTTCCTGACACTTTACAGATCCTTGCGATGGGGCCCGCGGCTCTGGTGGAGGAAGATCATGGCCATCCTGGAACATCATTATACGCTGGACCCGCGGACGGCGAATTTATCGGGGCGTTTAAGTATGGAAATCACGATCAGCGGGCTCTTGAGAAAGTGCGCTATGGTGCAGGTATGATCGCGATTTTTCAGCGCGGCAAGGGAGAGGTGTTCAATGCCGCATCCTGTGAGTGGGTCGTGGGGCTCACCAAAAATGATGCCGCTACGATGTGTGTTACGCGAAATGTCTTAGAGCGTTACTGTCAACCAAAGACTTGATGACAAGGATTAGCCCAATGGCATTGCACTTGGTCGATCCACAACTCCACTCATTGGTGGAAGAGTTTGAGGCTCTCAAAAGTGTGCCGATTGAACCTGACGCGCTGCGCAAGGTGATTGAAGCACAAGCGTCTACTGCGCCGCCGATGCTAAGAACTAACGTGATAGAACAAAAGCTTTATATGCCGGGTCCGTCCGGGCCGGTGGAGCTTTTGGTGTTTACCGCGAAAGGCGCCGCAAGTTTAGCTCCGGGTATCTTGTTTATTCATGGCGGAGGCTACATTGCGGGCTCACCCGAAAGCAGTAAGGCGCAGGCGATTGAAATTGCAGCAGAGCTTAAAGGCGTTGTTGTCTGTGCCCGCTATCGATTGGCCCCAGAATGCCCCGCGCCTGGACCGCTTGAGGATTGTTATGCAGCTTTGAAATGGCTTTGGGAGTCATCGGACGATCTCGGTATTGACCAAAACCGCGTAGGTGTTTGGGGCGTGAGCGCTGGCGGTGGTCTCGCAGCGGCCTTGTGTCTGCTCGCTCGGGATCGGGGGGAAGTTCCGCTCGCGGCGCAATTACTTAATTACCCGATGCTTGATGATCGCACGGTAGAGCGCCGACTGCCAGATCATTTCGGTGCTCTTGTCTGGACGCGCGCGTGGAACAAATGTGGATGGGAAGCATATCTTGGGCATGAAGCTGGCCTGGACGATGTCTCTCATTATGCCTCACCGGCGCGTGCGGAAGATTTATCGGGTTTGCCGCCAACGATGATCGCTACCGCTTCGTTAGATTTGTTCTTGGATGAGAACATGACCTATGCGCATCGCTTGCTTAAAACGGGTATCCCAACAGAAGTTCATGTTGCCCAAGGCGCATTTCATGCTTTCGAGACGGCTGCGGAAACTGATATTGTGAAACAGTCTATGCGGAAGCGATATGATTGGATGCGGCGTGTCCTGAACATTGTTTGACCGTTCTTGATATAGGCTTGGCCACAACTGCCATCGCTCTCATTCTCTGAGTTCGCCATCTTTCTGACTTAAGAGGAAGATCGCGATGACCATCTCAGTCGAAAAGACAGCTCTGGGTTCTAAAGTTGCTGACTTGATCGCTCGCTATCAAGTTAAGCCAGCTGTCCGCGCGTTCGTAAGCCAAACTCACAATAATTTCATCGATGGCGAGTTTATACCGTCCGTTAGCCGAGCGACGTTGGAGACGGTTGAGCCATCGACTGGCGGACGCCTCTCTTCTGTCGCTGCGAGTCAGCCCGAAGATATCGATCAAGCTGTTCAAGCCGCACGCGGAGCGCTTGCAGGCGATTGGGGGGATCAGACACCTGCAGATAGAGCTAAATGGCTTTGGCGTCTCGCCGACTTAGTTGAGCGGGACGCTCATCTGCTCGCCGAAATCGAAACCCTTGATAATGGCAAAGCGTTCGCACCTTGTTTGGACGTAGATATTCTCGGAAGCGTTGACGTGTTGAGATATATGAGTGGCCAATCCCGAAACATCGAGGGGGCGACCCGAACCGTATCCGTGCCTGGGGCGCACTTTGCAATGACATTGAAAGAGCCCATCGGTGTAGTGGGTGCGATTGTACCATGGAATTGGCCGTTTTCTATGGCGATCTGGAAAATCGCTGCGCCGCTTGCGGCCGGATGCGCGGTGGTTCTTAAACCTGCTCAGGAAACCTCGCTTTCAATCCTCTACTTTGCTCGCCTCGCCCGTGAGGCGGGCCTCCCTCCTGGCGCGCTTAATATCGTTACTGGAGATGGACCGAGCCTTGGCGATCATATGACAACCCATCCCGGGATCGACAAAATCTCATTCACGGGATCAACGGCGACAGGACGGCGGGTCGGTGCTAGAGCCGGAGAAAGTCTAAAGGCTGCGACGCTCGAACTCGGTGGTAAGTCTCCGATGCTGGTTTTCGAGGATGCAGATATTGAAGCAGTTGCTGCGACGACCCGCTGGTCAGTCTTTTTCAATACCGGGCAAGTCTGCTCAGCTGGCACGCGCCTTTACGTTGATCAAACCCGCCTAGCCGATATGCTATCGTGCTTGGAGGACGTCGTATCAAAGATCCATCTGGCACCGGGATTGGATCCAGCCTGTGATATGGGGCCAGTGATCTCAGCTCATGCTGCGGAGCGAATTGAGGATCAGATTTCTCAAGCGATTGATGCCGGGGCTGAATTGATATGTCGCGGTGATGCTATCGGGCGCAGCGCACCGTTTGTTGCACCAGCCGTTTTGCTATGCCGTGACAATCAAATGTCGATCGTTCAGCAAGAGGTGTTCGGCCCAGTTCTCACTGTTATCCCTTTTGAAGGCGAAGCTGACGCGATCAGTATGGCTAATGATAATTCATATGGTCTAGCTGCGAGTGTTTGGACCCGCGATATCTCGCGCGCAATGAGGGTGAGCGGTCAGTTGCATGCGGGCACCGTTTGGCAGAATGCACATGACCTCATTGATCCGTCGCTTCCCTTTGGAGGGGTCAAGGCGTCAGGGTTTGGACGCGATCTGGGGCCTGAACAGATAGAA
>JANSXJ010000584.1 GCA_024743015.1 Hyphomonas sp.
CAGCGCGCTGCCCGCGGCGAAGAAGAGATTTCCGCTCCAGACTTCATCAAGAAATCGCGTGAGCTCGGCAAACAGCTCAACCTGACCCCTGAAATGTTGAAGCGCCCGCTCAATGTCGGATTCTCGGGCGGCGAGAAGAAGCGTCTGGAGATTTTCCAGATGATGATGCTGGAACCGCGTTTTGCGATTCTGGACGAGACTGATTCCGGTCTCGACATTGATGCCCTTCGGACGGTCGCCGACGGCGTCAACGCCTTGCGAAACCCGGAGCGGGGCATGCTGGTGATCACCCACTATCAACGCCTGCTGGATCACATCAAACCGGACAAGGTGCACGTGCTGGCGGGCGGCAAGATCATCACGACGGGCGGACCGGAACTGGCGCTACGGCTCGAGAAAGAGGGCTATGATGGTGTGCTCGGAGAGGCGGCATAGTGGCGCTTTCTGTCTCTGATCTGAAAGACAAGTTTCGCAATCCTGGCCCCGCCGAACTGGAGCTGATTGCGCGATATGCGATGCTGCCGGAGAGCGGCCAGCGCGAACGTGCTTTCGAGGCGTTCGCGAGTACCGGCCTGCCGCATCGCAGAATGGAAGCCTGGAAGTGGACGGACTTCAAAGCAAATCTGAAATCCGTCGAGGCTTCCAGCCAAGGCGCTCAATGTGCGCCGCTTCCAGCCGCAGAGCATGCCGTGATCGAGTTTTCTGCGGGGTCCGTTTCCTTGCCGACCTCGTTGCCCAATGGCGTGAAGCTCCACGAGCGCCAGGACGCCCAGGCCCTCGGCGATGCGGAGGAGGTCCCGCTGGGGGCCATGACCGCAGCGCTAGCCGGGCGCGTCGGCGGGCTCGATACGCTGATCATCGAAGTCACTGAAACAGCGTCTACACCGCTCCACATCGTCGCAAAAGGCGACCGGGACGAGACAAATTTCGCGCGTGTTGCGGTGATCGTCCGTCCCGGCGCGCATCTTGATTTGATTGAGAGCCATGTCGGCGGCGCGGGCTTCTCCTCTTTCCTGATTGAAATCGGGATGCAGGATGGCGGATCGTTTAATCGGACCGTTTTGCAACGCGGAAGCGCAGACGAGGCGCAGGCCATCACGGCCGTGGTCAATCTGGGCGAAAAGTCCGAATACACCCAGACTGCTCTTGCTTTTGGAGCGAAAGTCGCTCGCCTTGAAACGCGCCTGACCCACCAGGAAAGCGGCAGCCATGCCGAGCTGAACGGGGCATACTTGTGTGCGAAGGGCTTCCACGCCGACTTCACCAGCCATGTCCGCCACGGCGCGCCGTCATCAGTTACAAGGCAGGTCACCAAAGGCGCTGTCCTCGATGGCGGCACGGGCGTCTTCCAGGGCAAGTTCCACGTGCCACGAACGATTGGTCAACACACCGATGCCGACATGCAGCACCAGGCGCTCTTGCTCGAAGACGGTGCAGAAGTATTCGCCAAGCCAGAGCTTGAAATCTACGCCGATGACGTTGAGTGCGCGCATGGCAACACATCCGGCGCTCTGGACCCCAACCAGCTCTTCTACATGCGTCAGC
>JANSXJ010000003.1 GCA_024743015.1 Hyphomonas sp.
CAGGACTTGCATTCTTGTGCGGACTGTAGAAAAGGAAGCGTCCTGCTGCGGAGGAGTGGCAGAGTGGTTGAATGCGGCGGTCTTGAAAACCGTTGAGCGTGCGAGCGTTCCGGGGGTTCGAATCCCTCCTCCTCCGCCATCAGAAATCCCGACATAATGAGTCCAAATGCCCGCACATTCGCTTGGCGAGCGCGGTTTCGCGGTGCTTGGCATGGACTTGGAGATGGACGCACGGACAAGTTTGTGGCTCTTTTCTTGCATTTGAATGATGGCAACAGATGCGCCGTCATGTGGGACCCATAATTTGGCGCAGGCAAGGGGATGTTTCGATGACGGTCGAGCGCATAACAGAAAACAAGGCGAGCATTGGCGACTATGTTGCCATCGCCCGGCCAGATCACTGGCTCAAGAATGTATTCATGCTGCCGGGCGCCGCACTGGCTTTTGTGATCGATGATCAGGCGCAGCTCGCCAGTCTCGTCACGCTACTGATCGGCATAGCATCGACCTGCTTCATCGCGTCAGCCAATTACACGATCAATGAATTCCTGGACGGCAAGTTCGACCGACATCACCCAACAAAGTCGGCGCGACCAACAGCTCAAGGGCTGATCAAGCTCAGATACGTGGTCGTACAATACATCCTGCTGGCAGGGTTGGGTCTTGGCATCGCATTCTTCCTGAACCCGATGTTCTATATTGCGAGCATCGCATTGCTGGTGATGGGCTTGATCTACAATGTCGAACCCATCCGGACAAAGGATAAAGTCTTCCTGGACGTCTTGTCGGAGTCGATCAACAACCCCATCCGGCTCCTGCTTGGGTGGGCCGCGATCTCGTCGATTATCCTGCCTCCATCGAGTATTTTGCTGAGTTATTGGATGGGCGGCGCTTATCTCATGGCGATCAAACGCTATTCCGAATACCGCATGATTGGAGACCCGGAACGCGCCGCCAATTATCGCCGGTCGTTCAAGACTTATACCGAGGAAAGCCTCCTCCTGTCGGCCTTCTTCTATGCGCTGACGTCCGTATTCTTCCTGGGGATCTTCCTGATCAAGTACCGGATCGAGTTCATCCTCTCTTTCCCGTTCTTCGCGCTGCTATTTGTCTGGTATCTGAAAATTGCTTCGCAACCTGCCTCGTTAGCGGTCAATCCCGAGAAGATGTACCGCAAACCGGCTTTTCTCGCCTATGTCGGCTTCCTGGGCGTTCTCATCCTGGCTCTGTTCCTGATTGATATTCCGGGCATCGAATATCTCACAGACCATAGCGTCGTGAACGATGTGAGAGTGGAACCGATCGACGGCGAGGTCAGCAACTAATGTCAAAATACTTCATCTTCATCCTGATTACGGTTGTCTTGAACGCCTCCTCACAACTGTTGATGAAAGCCGGCATGAACCGCGTCGGCGAGGCCGAAATGAACGGGTCTCAAATTGTCTCGCTCATCCTCTCGGCGATTCTCAATCCGTTGATCATTCTCGGGTTGATCACGATGACCGTTTCAATGGTGACGCACCTTCTCTCGCTCTCCCGGTTCGATGTGAGTTTCGCGTTTCCATTTATCAGCCTAGCCTACGTGATCGTTCTTGCATGGGGACATTTCTTCCTCGGGGAACAGGTCAACATGCTGCGCGTAGCCGGGATCGGACTTATCGTCGCTGGAACCGTCATTCTGGCCGCCAGCTAAAAGACGGAGACGGACAGATGAAGCACGTCCTGATAGGTGGCCACGGATTTCTTGGCCGTGAAACTGTGCGCCAATTGTTGGAGCATGGCGATGACGAAATCCTCGTTCTTGATTTGCCTGAAGCTTTCGAGGCTATCCCCAAATCTTCGCACCCGCGGGTGTCTTACAAGAATGTAGACGTCGCCGTTCCGGGAGCCCTGGCTGATATCGCCCTTGATCCAGATGATGTCGTTCATCACATGGCCACTCGCTTGATAACTCCGAACAAACCAAGGTTCGGGCGCGATGCCTATTTCAACCATTGCGCTGTGGACGGCACCAAAGAAATTCTCGGCTGGATGAAACAGAACGCCAACCGTAATCTCGTGTTCTGGAGCACGGACATGGTCTACGGCCCTGCTCTGGAGACCCCACGAACTGAATCTCACCCGAAACACCCTTTCGGCCCCTATGGTCGCTCGAAAGTTGCCGCGGAAGCCGTAATCGAAGCTGCAACAAAAGCTGGAGAGATCAGCTGCACGATCTTCCGTCCTCGCCTCATCCTGGGACCGGGCCGGCTCGGCATACTCGAGGTCCTGTTCAAGCTCGTGGATAGAGGATGGCCGGTTCCACTTATTGGCCCAGGTGAAAACCGGTTCCAGTTCGTGTCGGTCGCTGATTGCGCCCGGGCTTCTATTCTTGCTGCCGACGCAGGTTGCCCAAATGCCGTCTACAATCTCGGGACCGACAACTCACCCACGGAGTATGAGCTTCTCTCAGGCTTCATCAAAGATTCTGGGTCGAAATCGATTGTTCTGCGAACGCCCGGTTGGCTCACGAAGCTGGCTCTACGCTCGTTGAACTTGATCAAAATGGCGCCGATGGATCCTGAACAATACGAAATCGCCGATCTCGATGTGGCACTCGACACCAGCGCCGCCAAGAATGACCTCGGCTGGGTCTCAACGGAATCGGATGAGAGCTTGCTGCTCGCCGCCTATTCGTCTTATCGGGCAAACCTTGAAAGCGGTGAAGCAAAATGATGGATATGTTGGTCGCCTCGGTCCGCAAGAATGCCAAAGTGATTGGCTTTATCTGCATCGCGCTGATGCTACTTCTGGGCCTGGAGGGGGTCTTTGAACCTCGCCGTCTGGCATTTGACTTCGCCAATTTTTACGACGCAGGGCACAAGGCATTGGTTGGCGAGTATGGATCACTCTACGATGAGTTCGCTCAAATTGATGGCCAGGATCCATTCGGGAACATGCTCTATTTCGGCGTTCCGATTAGCAGCCTGTTCTTCGCCCCGCTGGCATTATTCGAACCAGCGACAGCGGCGATCTTGTTCAAGCTTTTCAATTTAATCTGCATCTTTTCTGGCCTGCTGCTTCTGTATCGGCGCTTCTATCCATTCGCCGCGGACACCAATGGCGGCAAAGACCTTTTCTTTGCGCTGTTCTGTATCGCGGCCCTGCTCTTCCAACCGTTCTGGACGGTGTTCCATGTCGGTGGCCAGACCACGCCATTTCTGTTCCTGATCCTGACCGTCGGCCTATTGGCGTTTGAAAAGGAACGCTACTGGCTGGCCGGCGTGCTCTACGCATTGGCGGTGCTGATCAAGCCAGCCTTTGCCCCGGGCGCTGGATTACTCTTCCTGTTTGCACCGTGGCGCTTCAAATTGTGGTCTGCTGGCGCAGGGGCCGTTTCGATGATTGCCTCAATTCTCGTGCTTGGGTGGCCAATACACCAGGAGTTCCTGGATCTCTTGCGAGAGCATAGCGGTTCGCTCCTCGTCATTCCTTATCACAACGCCCACCCGGTCGGCTGGTTCGAGCCTGCTCTATTCGGACCGGCGGACTATGCGATGATGGAATCGAGAGCGCAGCCGGCGCTTCTCGCAGCGCTGAACTTTGGTGTCCGGATCGCTTTGATCGGTCTGATGCTCGGGCTTGTCTGGCGGTTTACATTTGGTGCGGCAGATACAGCCGCCAAACGATCGCTGATTTTCTGCGCGACCCTGTTCGCCGGTCTTGTCTACGCACCCGTCGTGTGGCCGCACTATCTCGCGCTGCTTTTCGTGGTCGTTGTGTACGTTATCGCAATGCAACGACACTTCTCAAGAGCGGCTCTGGCTTTGCTGGGACTCGTCGTGTTGAGCGCGCCGCTACAACACATCTGGATGGCGTCCAAGATTGTTGGTGTGCTGTCTCCCATGGGGCAGTTTGATAGTTTGGTGCTGACGGTCCTGCGAGGCACGACAATGACGCTATTGCTGGCATTGGTCTTGGTGTTCCGCAAATCCTTCGCCAACTCGCTGCGAGACCCCGTTTGGTCGCGTGCCATAGCCTGAACGGCCAGCGCTTAACCCCGCATTCTGACAAATCGCAGAAACCCTGCGAGCCCTGCAAAGCCGAGCATCGCCGCAATGGTTTTCTCGGACGCGAGAGGCACATTGCTCGATACAGCGCCAAGCGCAATCGCTCCGCCAGCGTACAAGGCACTCGCCAACCGGCTGAGCCCGTTGCGCCATCCTACCGGCGTCAACGTGTACGTGAACGCACAGACTGGATAGAGACCGATGATCGCTACAGCAGCGCGCGGCAAGGCGAGACCTGCAACGGCAATCGCCAATAAGGCAAGACCGATGGCAGCGCAGACACCCAGCGGAATGTTGAGCGCTCCAGACGCAAACAAACGGCGTCGTTTCTTGGCTGACCGCCGATCGGAATAAATGTCGAGTACGTCATTGATCAGAAACCCGGCAATGGACACCAGGAGAAGACAAAGGCTTGCGATCGCGGCGCCTGTCCCGGCTGCAAGTCCCCCTGCCCCGGACAGCATGAACGGAACAAGCGGGAGTAATGCCCAGGGCCAAGTCGAGGGTCGCATGGCCGTGACAACATCTGAAACGCCTACGGTGTTTCGGTCAAAGCGGCGCGTTACGGCAGGCCCCGCGGCGAGCTCTCGGGCTTCGTCGTCGGATTTTGCGACGACATAGACCCCTCTCGCCGCAGCCCAGATGGGTCGGTCGGCGGGGTGGTCGCCAATATAATCAAAATCATCACCCCAACCGCGTTCAGCAAGACAGGCCTGGATAGCGTTCAGCTTGGCGCCGGATTTGCGGTTTTCTTTACCGCTCGCAATCACGACAGACACGTATCCGAGCCCGTCGGCAACGATATTCGCCAGGCGCTCATTCGCGGCGGTGGCCAGGATGACGGGTCTCCCGCTTGCTTCACCCCGCGCGAAACCCACGACGGCAGGGTTAAAGCAAAAGTCTTCGTATTCTGGAGCAAAACGCTTGGAGACGGCGGCTTTCAAGGCGGCGCGACCCTTGCGAACAGCCGCCGCCGCGGCCAAAAACCCGATAAAGTTCACCTTGGCGAGAGCGAAAAAACTCTCCCATAACGAATCGCCATGAATGAGTGTTCCATCAAGGTCGACAACCAGCGGAACAGTATCGGCGCTGCCCGCGTCACGTACTCCGCGAAGGTCTTGTCTCCCACCACTTGTCATAATCCCTCCCGCGCCAAAATGCGGTGTACCAAACTTCGACAGACCATCAAGCTACATGCCAAGCCCGCTCTTGTAGTTTTGGGGGCGATGAATAAACAAAGTGAGGATGCGTGAATGAATAGGAGACAAGTTTGTTTGTGAAGTCCATGCGTTGCTGGATGCAAACAGTTTCAGCGAAACTGGTCTTAATGCTCGCCATCCTGTCGACGCAGGCGTGCTCAGCTAACGCAAAACCGATCACAATCACGGTCGATCCGAGCACCCAGTATCAAACCATGACCGGTTGGGAAGCCACGCTGGATCTGGCGGAAAACCCCGCAAACCCAGAATGGACCCCGATGCATGACGAAATTTTGGATCGCGCCGTCGAGGAGCTTGGTCTAAATCGCGTCCGTCTGGAGATCCGTTCCGGTGCAGAGACCCGAACCGACTGGATCGACAAAATGCTGTCTGTTGAAATCGACTATGACACTTGGAAACAGCATCGATACCAGGTTCAGAATGATAATGACGATCCGAACAGCATCGATTGGTCAGGCTTCAACTTCAACGAACTCGACTGGCATGTGGAGGAAAACCTTCTTCCGCTCAAGGAGAGGGTCGAAGCGCGGGGTGAACGGCTCTGGATCAATATCTGCTACGTCGCTTTCATAAGTGGCTGGAACCCACATCACGATCCGGATGAGTACGCAGAATTCGTTCTCGCCACCTATCTTCACTTGCAGGACAAATACGGTCTGGTGCCGGATAGCTGGGAGGTTATCCTTGAGCCGGACCTGAAACAGGACATGTGGTCAGGTAAGATGATCGGCGAGGCCATTGCCGCGGCAGGCCCCAAACTCATTGAAGCCGGGTTTGAACCTTCTTTCGTTGTGCCATCCGTGACAAATATGCGAAATGCGGTGCCCTATACAAAAGCCATCGCGAAAGTCCCGGGTGCGATGCAATATGTCAGCGAGATCTCGTATCATCGGTATCGAGGTGCCAACCCCCAAACGCTTAAATCGATTGCGAAACTTGCCGAGAAACATGGAAAGAAGACTTCCATGCTGGAATGGTGGTTCGGCAAAGGGACGCACGCTGTCCTGCATGAGGATCTCAAGCTGGGGAATAACAGTTCCTGGCAGGGCCGGGTTCTAAACGGCCACTTCCGCGTGGAGGGGCGCAAAAGCAATCGACCAAGCCTGCGTCTACAGCGAGAGGTGCGCTACAACAAATTATACTTCCAGAACGTTCGCATCGGCGCTGTCCGTATCGGCGCAAACTCGACCGATGAGCGGGCTATGGATCCCCTCGCCTTTCTCAATCCGGATGGCAGCATGACCCTTATCGTCAAATCCGACGCGCCAGGCGACCTACTGATAAAAGGACTGAGTGAAGGCGCCTACACGGTCTCCTATGCGATCGCAGATGAATCCCGGGAACTTTCAGATCCGATAATCAGCGATGGCGGCAGCGCCACAGTTCGCATGCCGGGTGAAGGCGTGCTGAGCCTGACATCATACAGCCCGGCGACGCCTGAGTAATCGAAACAGGATAAGCAAGATAAACGCACCGCCATTCAGGGCGACAGTAAGCGGATCCAAACCTACGGCCCAGAACCAATGGAAGTAAGCCAGCACGCCCGCTGCGAAGACCCAGTTCTGGAGCTTCTTCCATCCCTTGCCCATTTTGCGAACACTGAAATCATTCGATGTCACAGCCAGTAATGTGAATATGACGAGACTGATCCAGGCGGCGATCAGGTCGGGTTCCTTGAAGCTCTTCAGGATGCGCTCGAAGTTCGCCACATAGAGCCAGTAAACGGTGTGGACGACCAGATATCCGAATGACGCCACACCAAGATAGCGCCGCCGCCGGATCAACCAGTTTCGCCAGGGGGCCCGCGGAAACGCCTTGGTGAGCGGCGTAACGGCTAATGTCAGCAACAGGAAAATGCCGCAAATCGCGCCCGTCCAATAGAAGAACAACCCGCCTCTGGCGCCGAATACCCGGTTATCAATTAGCAGCCAGATGAGCGGCAGCGTAAGAACGAACCAGAATAAGTATTTGTTTTGCAGTGCCCATTTCATCCGGAATCCCTCTTACGTTTACGGCTATTGGATTTCCGGATCATGATCTGTCAACTGGACGACTTGTCCTCGACTAGCGCGGCGTCAGCTGGCCGTAGACGGCACCGTTCAGTCCATCGACGGAAACATCGCTGGAGTTAACCGATGGAAATGTTCCAGAACGGCTAAAACCGGCAATTCCGATCGCACCGCTTGCATTGGACGTCACATCCCTGAGAGCCTCTCTGCCCGTACCGCCAATATAGGTGGAGTAACGAACTTCCGAGAGATCGCTCGAGAATTGCACCAGCATGCCATCTGCGCCGCCGGCATTGAAGGATTGCTCAGAATTTGAATCAGTCGGCAGGAATGAGGAGCGCGTCCCCCCCGTTGCGATGATCGTCCCGTCGGCCATTACATGGACGCCTTCGAGCTCGTCCTGGTTGCTGCCGCCCAAATAACTGGCGGCGACGAGCGATTGGCCGTTAGACGACAGAATCGCGATGAACCCATCGCCTTCACTCGTAGAGCTTGATCCTGGATTTTCTTGAAACGCGCCAGACGTGGTCGGCAGATCTTTTGAGTCTGAAAAACCGACGATGACCGGCTGGTCAGAGCTCGTCAGAGCCAATCCGTGCGTTTCGACTTCTTCGCGGCGACTGCCGCCGAAGTACGTGGTCCACAAGCGGGTTTGCTGGCTCGAAAACCGGCTCACCAACATATCGAAGTCGCCCGCAAGGTTTGGCTGGTAGGCGTTTGAGCTGGTTGGTACATTGCTGGCATTGTCGAACCAGGAGACGAAGGCGCCGCCATCTGATGCCACCCGCACTGACGGGGTTGGCGTAAACAAACCACCGGAACTCGTTCCGCCCAAATAAGTCGCATAATCGACCGATTGTCCGTTGGCACTCAGGATCGCATATCCTGCGTCAACAACCCCCTGACGACTGCCTCGGTCCGCATCACTCGTAATGTGCGGGTTGGATCCATATGAGACAAATCCGACATGAGGGCGCCCCTGCCCATCTACGTCCATGTCGCGAATGAAGCCCCGGCTTGGTCCACCGAAATAAGTCGACCAAAGCAGCGACCCGCCATCCGCCGAGAGTTTGGCGACAAAGCCATCCTGACCGCCATACAATCCGTTTTGCTGACTATCACCGCCATAACCGGTTTGCACCGTCCCACTTGTGGTCGGAAAACCGTTTCCAGCGCGGCCAGCGACGAGCACGTTGCCGGATGGGTCCAGGTCGATCGCATAGGCCCGGTCGTAATTCGGTCCGCCAATAAAGGTCGCCCACTCAAGCTGTCCGTTTGCAGCGATCTTGGCCACAAATACATCCATCGGCCCTTCAGACCCGAGATTCGATCCGCCCGTCGCGAAACTCGTGTCGTAAGCGCCGCTCGTAACAGGGAAATCCGACGAGGATGCGCCGCCTGTGATGTAAATCGCGCCAGCGGAATCCATCACGATTCCGCGTGTCATCTCCTGCCCCTGCCCTGAATTTCCATCCAGTAGCCCGAGCGAATCGACCGCGAAGCCCTTTGCGGGCGGCGGTGGCGGGGGGGGCGGAGGCGGTGGTGGTGGTGGAGGCGGCGGTGGAGGTGGTGGCGGGGATCCCCCAATGGGTGATGGGGCTGGCGAACTCCCTCCACCTCCCGAGCAGGCTGCCAATGCCAGGCATAGTGCCGTCAATGATACAGCAACTTTAGATTTTCCGTCCCACATTCGAAATTCTTTCTGATCTTGCAGTCCGATCGCTCATGGCAGCGCTCGATGGCCTGAGGGTTCTTCCAGGTTCGAAGTCAGCCATACGGATCAATGTCCTCGCGAACAAAGAAAAATTCCATTAAAAATTGCACATTTAGCTGATGTACAAGCTAACCTTGCGACTGCGGGAGCGGCGCGTCAGCCAGCCAATGCTCCACATCTTCCTTGTCACAAACAGCCTGTTTCGGCGCCTTCTCAAATATGACGGCAAGGAAAAAGACGAGAAACGCGGAAACCGTAAACAACAATGCGCCGGCGGGAACGATGAGCAGTAAAAACGCCACGATCGAAACCTTGTTCAGCAACAATCCCGCACCCGCAACGGTGAGTGCCAGAAGAAACAACGCATTCAGCCTGTTCGTCATAACGTCAACCTTTCACGATTCACTGTGATTTGGAAAAGTTAAAGAAATTCAAACCCTGCTTAATCACTCGCTTCGTGAGGGGACGAGTATACGTGGTTCAGCTTAGCGGGAGGCATGCTCAGCTTTTTCGATCCGCGCCCAGTATCGCAATCGGCTCAAAACGGAGTCGTTCCCGGGTGTGCGCATCGCAGACGCGCGGTCGGGCCTGATACAATTTCAGCGCTCCCCGATCCGGATAAACTGGCCCTGACTTGTTCAGCGCGCGGGTCGCAGTTCTGACAATCGCTTCAAAACGATCCCGTCCCAATCCCTTGCGAAGGATTCCGCTCACGCGCGCAGCCAGGGAAGGCGATGCGCTGGCTGGTGACGATTCGTCCACCGGGGGAAGCCGGGCCTCCAGCTCGTCCAAGGCTCGATATTCAATGGTCCCTTCCCCAATCGCCTTGATATGAGCGATAAAGAAATCGCCCCAGGTCGGCTCTCCGGGACCGTTCAAAATAAAACGCTCATGGGTGAGATCTGATATCAAAGCGGCGCGGAGGGTCGCCTGGACCACATCATCGACATGAATGGCCGGGCACAGTCCGACCGGGTCTGGCAGAATAACGGGACCGCGTCTCAGCGCTTCGCGAGGTGCATCCGTCCACATCGCACTGCCGGGCCCATACACGATGCCCGGTTGCAGTATCGCCACCGGCTTTGTCCCGGCGAGCAAGGCTTCTTCCATCTCAATTTTTGTATCGCGATAGTCTTCGCGTCCAGTGCGGGTCGCCGCCGCTTCTCGGTCTATGACGCCATCCGGCCAATGATCATAAACCACCATCGAGCTCATATGCACGACACGCTCCAGATCGGACGCCTGGACAGCGCTGTGCAGGGTTGAGAATGCGGACATATTCTCGCGTCCACTGGCTCGTACGTCGTAGGCGAGGTGGATCAATATCTCTTTTTCTTTCAACACACTTGCCATGAAGTCGGGATCGGAAAGCGCGCCAATCCAAACCGTCACGCCTCGCGCTTGCAAGGCTTTCGCGCCGTGACCTGAGCGCAAGATCACACTCACCTTGGCACCAAGCTCGAGCAGCGCAGCCACCAAGCGGCGACCGATAAAGCCTGTGGCGCCCGTCACGATAACGGTTCTACCGGCAAACCCAGCACCCGCTTCTGAGAAAAACGCATCTGGTAGATTTGGTCGATCGGAGGTCATCATCACTCTAGTTTGGTCAATTTGGATCATTCTGCCAGAGATTATTTGGCTCGCCCTCTTTCGGAGGTGACGACTGGCCTTATTATTGCGTAAACCGGGGGACCTGAACCAATATTGTTGCTTATGAGGGGACTATGCGCATTCTGATTACAGGTGGAGCCGGATTTATCGGATCCCACCTCGCAGAAAGACTCGTATCAGAAGGTCATGACGTCGTCGCGCTCGACGACCTCTCGACCGGTCAGAAAAAGAACCTTGCGAGCCTCGAAGGAAACAATCATTTCCGCTTCATAGAAGGGTCCGTTCTGGACGCTGATCTGGTCGATCAATTGGTCGACGACGCCGACATGGTATTCCACATGGCCGCGGCGGTAGGTGTGAAACTGATCATGGATGAACCCAGCCGATCCATCCTGACGAATATCACCGGCACCGAGAATGTTCTGAAAGCCGCTATCCCGGGCAAAACACCGACCTTTATCGCCTCCACATCTGAGGTTTACGGCAAAACCACGAAATTCCCGTTCGCCGAAGATGACGACATGACCATCGGTGCGACTAAGAATCTGCGCTGGTCTTATGCCAGCGCCAAGCAATTGGATGAGTTCCTTGCGCTCGCCTATGCGAGAGAAGTCGACTTGCCGGTTGTGGTCCTCCGCTTTTTCAACACAACGGGTCCACGTCAGACAGGTCGTTATGGCATGGTGCTGCCGAATTTTGTCGTGAACGCGCTCACCTGAAAGCCGCTAAAAGTACATGGAACGGGCGAGCAATCCCGCTGCTTTGGCCACGTCTACGATGTGATCGAGGCCCTGCTCCGCCTGATGGACAAGCCGGAAGCGTTCGGCGAAGTCTACAATATCGGCACGGATCAGGAAGTTTCGATCATGGAACTGGCGCAAAAAGTCGTGGCAGCCACAGGGTCGACTTCGGAAATTGAGCTGGTTCCTTATTCAGATGTGTACCCCGAAGGATTTGAAGACATGGCGCGTCGGTTGCCGAGTGTTGAAAAACTCCAGGCAGCCATCGATTTCCGACCGATGCGTACGCTCGATGAAATCATCGCAGATATCGTGACGGAGAAACGAGCAGCCCTGGATCTGGAGGCCAGCTAGTCCCATGACACCCATGGCTCGTCTAGAGAAACTCACTCGTGATGTTGCGACCGTGCTGTTGCCGCATGGCCTACGAAAGTGGGTCCGCAAGCAGCAGCGCATACACAAACTTCAATCGGTTCCGGTTGGCAAAGTCGATTTTGGCGGGCTGCGACGCTTATCTCCCATCAGCGCCATCTTTGGACAGGATCGTGACCTCATCACCATTGAGCGGTTTTATATCGAAGAGTTTCTGGAAAAGAACTCCGCTGATGTGAAAGGTCGATGCCTCGAAATGGGCGACCCGGCTTACATCAAAAAATTTGGCGGTGACAAAGTCACCCAGATCGACGTGCTGAACTATGTCGAAGGCAATCCAGAGGCCACAATTGTCGCCGACCTCACGGACGCGCCACATATCCCTGACAACACGTTTGACTGCATCATCATCACGCAAACCCTGCAGATGATCTTCGACGTCGATAAAGCCATTGAGACACTCTACCGGATCCTGAAACCGGGTGGTGTTGTCCTCTGTACGTCGCACGGCATGACCCGTGTGGCCCGCCGCGAAGGCGTCGATGACTGGGGCGAATATTGGCATTTCACCACACAGTCAAAACGACGCCTTTTCCACACTCATTTCCCGAAAGATCATGTCGACGTATCTACAGTCGGCAACGTTTTCACCTGCATCTGTAACCTGCACGGGCTCGGTGCCAGTGAAATTGATCCGGTCGAACTCGCGACCCATGACCCGAATTTCGAGATGCTGGTCCTCGTGCGAGCGCAAAAACCGATGGACGCATGACACGCTGGTTCTCAGTCCGGGATCACCAGATCCTTGCTGCGATCCTGATGCTCGCATTGGGGCTCAGATTGTGGGGACTAAACGCCCCGCTCTGGTATGACGAGATCACGACTGTCGAGACGCATTTGCGCCTCCCCTGGGACGATATGATGACGTCCTACTCGATGAACCATCACTATCTCTACAGTCTTCAGGCAAAATTGTCGGCAAGCGTTTTCGGAGAAGCGGCCTGGACCGTTCGATTGCCCGCCATGTTGTTCGGCGTGGGATCAATTGCCGCTATGTGGGTGCTAGCCAAACGCGTGGCAGGTGTGAAGCTCGCGCATGTGACGGCTTTGCTGCTGGCGCTTTCATTCCATCACATCTGGTTTTCTCAGAATGCCCGCGGATACACCGAGCTCGCGTTCTGGAGCACGTGTGGAATGATCTTCTTTCTTGATGGGATGCGTCAGCCAACCCTTAAGACCTGGTTGGCCTATGCGGCATGCTTGGCGCTCGCAGTGGCGACCCATCTCACCGGATTCTTCTTCTTTGCGGCTCAGGGCCTGATCTGGCTTATGGCTTCGCTGATGACAGTTCGGCGCGTCGGTGTCCTGCACGATTCCATTAAGCTGCCCGCCATTGGCTACATTGTCGGCGGACTGGCGACGCTAGCCTTCTACGCGCCGATATTAGGCAGCGTGTTCGAAGTCGCGGGCGCGGTCAGCGAAACCTCGCAAGTTGATGTCATGCAAGAGTATCAAAACCCGGTTTGGGCCGTGCTGGAGGCGTTTCGGACAATCCTCGGCTCATTGGGGCCGCTGATCGGATTGATCGCACTCGGCGTCATTGCGCTCAGCCTCGTTGGTGCATTCCAACTGCGCAAACGGAACCCTTTGTTCGCGCCAGTCATCGGACTACACATTGCGCTCACCATGGCCTTGCTGTTGATGCTCGGCATGCGCATCTGGCCACGCTTTTTCTTCATAGATATCGGCTTTCTCATGTTGCTGATCGTTGTCGGCGTCCACGCAGCATGTGGATGGATACGCAGCTTTGCGGCCTTCCTTCCAGCAAAAGCCATTTTTCCAGCCGCCATAGCCGCGATGACGCTTCTCTCCGTCGGACTCGCGACCCGAAACTACATGGCACCAAAGCAAAACCTATCAGGAGCGGTGGACTATTTGCGTACAGGCCTCGACGCCGAAGCACGTGTTTACGGCATTGGCGTCGCTGGCCCACTTTATAACAGTTTCTACGGCGCAGATTGGCCTTTGATCGAAACGGAAGACGACCTCAATACCGCTTTACAGACGCCGGGACCGGTTTACCTGGTCATCGCCTTCCCAGGTCGATATTTCCGGGTGCTCCCCACCATGGATGTGATGGCTGACGCTGGTTCACTTGAACTTGTTAAACGTTTTCCGGGCACACTCGGCGACGGAAACGTTCTCATTTTCAAGCGAGGATAGGCATGAATATCGTCGTCGGATCCGGACCCGCAGGCGTTTCTGTCGCCATGGCCCTGATCGCACGTGGCGAGAACGTCACGATGGTCGATGGCGGCCAGACCATGTCTGCCGATCTTATCCAAAGACAAAGCACGTTTGCTGCAAAGCCACCCGAAGACTGGACGACAGCGGATGTTGAGGCCTGGCAGAAGCCTCAACTGGAGCGAGCTGAGGACCTCGCCATGCGGCACGGATCAACCCATGCTCAGGTGCCAAAAGACAAGACGTTCGACCCTTCGGACCATTTTGTCGGACGCGCGTCGCACGCCGTGGGCGGGCTCTCCAACGTTTGGGGCGCCGCTGTCCTGCCATACCGTCAGGAAGACATTGGAGCCTGGCCCATCCGCGCGCAGGATTTAGCGCCGCATTACCAGGCTGTAGCGCAATTCATGCCGATCTCCGGCGCGAGCGGCGGCGACTTACAAGACTTGTTCCCAGCCTTCAACGCTGACGCTTTGTCCCCCATCGAGCCAGGGCCACAAGGCGACGCATTATTACAGCGCCTGAACGCTAAACGGGGAAAGTTGGCAGATGACGGCGTTCGTTTCGGCCCCGCGCGACAAGCCGTGTCGGGCGGATGCCACCTCTGCGGACAGTGCCTTCACGGCTGCCCTTGGTCGATGATCTACTCAACGCATCAGACGTTGGCGGCACTGAAGACATCGGAACGATTCACATATCGCCCAGGCGCAATGGTGGACCGCGTTTCAGAAGACGGTGAATTCTCACGCGTCCATCTAAATGATGGATCTGAGCTATCGGCCGATCGCGTCTTCATCGCAGCTGGCGTATACGAAACCGCCCGGATGGTGTTGAGCTCAGTTCCACAGACAACCAGCGCCCTGACGCTTCAGGACAGTCGGCAAGTCTTTCTTCCCATGCTGCACCGATGGCGCACGGGAGCGGACCCCTCTTCGGGGAAGCTGCACACACTGGCTAAAGTGTTTGTTGAGATCGACAACGCAGATGTGTCTCCGTTCCTGACGCATTCGCAGATCTATAGCTGGAACGAATTCTACGCGCGAGAAATGAGCGCCAATTATGGGCGCATGCTTCCCGGTAGCTCTGCATTGTTTGCAGCGATTTCGAAACGGTTGCTGGTCGCCCAGACCTTTGTTCACTCCGATCATTGCGATCAGGTTGAGCTTCGTTTGGATCCGCGCACACGTCGTTTGCGAACGTCCATCTTGAGCAATCCTGACATGGTGCCCACCATACGTCGCGTGACAAAGGCGCTCTCTCGCGCCATGTCGAAGGCCGGACTGCAACCTCTTTCATTTGCCAAACGCCTTGAGGGGCCCGGGGCGAGTTTCCACACAGGTGGCACGCTGCCAATGTCTGACACACCGCGCGCTTTGCAGACGGATACACTGGGCAGATTGTCCGGTTTCAAGAATGTGCACGTTGTCGACGCGTCCATTCTTCCATCAATCCCGGCAAGCACCATCACCTTTAGCGTGATGGCGAACGCACACCGGATCGGTGCGCTTGTCTAGGCAGGTCCGTTCTCGAACGCCCCTGCTTCGAAGGCTTTCGCAAGTTCGAGGTCGCCGCGCCTGTGAGCTGCTTTTGCAAGCTCCACTCCATAGGCGGCCAACACTCGATCTTCACGCCACGTGCTTTCGAAGCCCGTACGCGCGAGCTTGCCATGTCGCGCTCTCCAGGTTTCATCTGTCTGAATCGTTGTCATGGCCCGAATGAGATCGTCTTCGGTCTCGAACAGGGCACCCGCGTCAGCGCCTTCCACGATTTCGGGGAACGGTCCAAGACGTCGCGCTATAACCGGCGTTCCGAGTCGGAAACTCTCAATCAGGATAATACCGAATGTCTCATAGCAGACTGACGGAACGATCAATCCGAGCGCCCCGCGATAGTAAGCGTTTAACTCATCCAGGTTTTTCCGACCTAGAAATTTGATCCGCTCATTACCTGCAGCGAGCGCTTTCAATTCCTCGCTATACTCACCATCCCCGAGAATGAGCAGGTCGGCATCCTCGTATTTGTCAAATGCCGGAAACACGTCCTGGAGACCTTTGATCTTTTCCAGTCGCCCAACGAACAGAAAGTAAGGTCGGTCATGCTGTGCGGGCTCTGGAAGCGAAGCGGCGTCGATATCCGGCAAGAAATACGGCAGAACCGTCATCTCTTTCTTCAACCCAAACTGCTTGTGCTTCTGACGAGAGAATTCACTCTTGGCGATGAGCAGGTCAATTTGCTCCAGCTTGCGCTCAAGGAAGCCGGTATAACGCCATAATTGCGGCGGGCGTTTGTAGGACAGCGTGCATTTCAGACAGGAGCGTTCCTCACAGAGCGCCTTGTTTTCTTTCCAGAGAACATGCATCGGACAAACCAGCCAATGCTCATGCGCTTCATAGATCTTGAGGGCATCGCCATAATCCAGCAGACCCGGTCCACCGACGAGCGACGTATTATTGTGCCAAATGATGTCGAAGGCGTTCTCTTCGATCAGCTGTCTGATCTTCCCGCCATGCACCAATGGACGACCGGTTTGCTGGGTCAGCAGATTGGTCATCATGGGCCATCCGGAAGACAGAGCGATTTCAGTCACCCCATCGTCAGAATAGGACTTACCTTCGATCTCACCGCCCATGGTCTGATAGGCGTCTTTGTCATGCACGACGGTAACATCATGTCCGCGCTTCACGAGCGCCTGCGCCATCCGTTGTACGCCGACAGCATCGCCGCCAAAAGAATATGGCGGGTAGAATGTCGTGAACATCAGGATTCTTAAGGCGCGCATGATCGATCCCACTCCAACAGCTCGTCTACACTCAAGTTTCAGGCCAGTTTGGCAACGTTGTTTTGCCGGGACAGACACTGATTTGAGAGCCGCATAAAAATGTGTCAAACCGCAAGCTCCTTACTGGCACCCAAATTGCGTAAATTTGGGGGAATCAAGGGGTTTCCGCGGCGATTTCGATCGCTGAAATGAGTGGTAGATGCTGCAGCAAACGAATATCGCATCAGGGCGAGATGAAGCCATCGACGCCGAGGGAGCGCCCCTTCGGATATTGCAGTTTGTAACCAACTTCTACAAAGGCGGTGGCATTCAAACGCACGTTCTAGAGCTGTCGAAGTGGCTGGAAGAACATGGCCATCAGATCTGGTATGCCGCGGAACCACGACGGTCCAGTTATGATACTGGCGCGGAGAACTTCATCCCTCTTTCAATGGCTGACGTCGCCAAGGTGGATGGCAATCTGCCTTCCCGGGTTTTCGCCATGCTGCGCAACGCCATGAGGCTTCGCAAGGCGATCGCAAAACACAAGTTCGACGTTATCCATGTGCATGAAACTGCGCCGGCGCTGGTTGCCCGACTTGCCACGATTGGACGGAACATTCCGATCGTCATGACGTTTCATGGATCTGCCCCGGAAAGAATTCCGAGCGCGGCGCGCATTGGCCAGTATTGCGCTGACCTTGTGGCGTCGCCCAGCCGAATCTCCCTGGACGCCCTCATCGCGAATGGTGTCCGAGCCGACAAAACCAAGGTTCTGCGCCTTGGGATCAAACCTTTGAGAGCCGTTACCGAAGATACGATTTCAAAATTGAAAGCACGTTACAAAAAAGACGGCGCCGGGCACATTGTCTTCAGCCCATCTCGCCTCGCCCCGCAAAAGGGTATCGATGTAATGATCGAAGTCGCAAAGCGCGTAATCGAACAGATGCCCGATACCCAATTCGTCGTCGCAGGCGGCGGTGTTCTGACAGGCACCGTCAACGCCTGGGCCATGGCCGCAGGCGTGGATAAGAACATGCACTTTCTTGGTGCTATCGACACGGTTCCAGAGCATTTGCGTGCGTCTGACCTGTTCTTGCTGACCTCTCGATGGGAAGCCTTGCCGATATCAATTGTTGAGTCCTTCAGAGCTGGCCTTCCCGTGGTGGCGACAGATTGCGGCGGCGTATCAGAACTGGTCGATGACCAAGTCGGGGCGCTCTGCGAGGTTGAGGATGTGGATGGCTTGGCGAATGCCGTACTGTCCCTGTTGCAATCAAAAACGCTGCGCGAAAGGAAGAGCGCGGGCGCGCTTGAACGAAGCCGTGAAGACCGGTTCGATGTCGAATTCGTCCACTCAGAGTTTGAGGCCACCTATCGCGATATTGTGAAGCGCGGCCCGGCCTAGCGACTGAGCAACCGGTCTCAAGACCGACTAAGAAATTGTCGCGCCAGGACCAATCGATCTCGCATCAATATCACGGTGCCCAATGCGTAGACGACGACGCCCAACAATCCGCTTAGCGCGATCACGACCAGGTTCGGCCAATCGGGCAATACCGTCACCAGGCTGGCAACTGACCCGGCCATGAGCGTGCTGGTGAGCAGCGGCGCAATGTGCTGTCGCGCAAGCGTCGCCAAACCGATACCTGCAAGGTTCGAAACGATTGCCACTCTTGCGATCCACAACACCAGAAACGATCCGGCGAAGCCGTAGGACACGCCGGTCAGTCCATTTGCCTGCAGAGCAAACACCCCGCCAGCCGCCACAGCAACATCGAGCCACGCAACAAGTGCAAGCGAGCCCACCTTGCGGGCCGCAAGGCAGTAAGATTGGTGCACGACTTCGATCGCGAGATAGGCCCCGACAAAGCCGATGATGATCAAGGCGTCTGAGGCGGGGACCCACTTCTCTCCAAATACGAGCTGAACGATCGGCGACGAGAGAACAACCAGGCCAAAAATTGCCGGAAATGCGATCCATCCGGACAGTTTTGATACGTCGACGAGTAACTCTCTGGCGGGTTTGTCCTCTCTCAATCGCGCTGCAAACGCCGACTGCGAGACCATTCGGATAGGTGTCGAAACCAGGAAGGAGGCAATCTCAACCAGACGCCATGCCAGCGAAAAGAAACCCAGCACCGTTGGGCCGAGCAATGCCCCAATCAAAGCCATCGGGATCTGTACGCGCGCGATCTGCGCGGCGCGGAATGCGAGCACGGTGCGTCCTAATCCAAAAATCTCACGCAGAGCGCCCCGCTCAATCGCAAGCTTTGGTCGCCAGGACACCGCGCCCCAGGCAAGAACCGTGTTCACACCCACTTGCACCAAGCGCTGCGCAACGAGCGACCAGACACCGTAACCGTTCAGCGCCATCCAAACCGCGACCACACCGCCACACACGACGCCAGCAACTGCGCGAATGGCCAGCGCTTTGAACTTCATGTGTCGCCTTAGCAGACTGGCTGGAACCGCGCCCAGCGCCACGAATATCACCGATGCCGCCAGATACTGGATCAGATGAACAACGATACCCTGCTGATAGAGCCTGGCGATCAGGCCAGCACTCCCCCATAACGCGAGAAACAGCGCACCTGCGAAGGTGATCAAACTGTAGAATACTGCATCCGAATGGGCCTGATCTTCGCTCGGCGAAGCGACCAGATATTCGGTTAGCGTTTCGCGCACCAGAAATTCGCAGAGAATGACGATCGCCGCTGCCATTGCGAGCAAGCCAAACGCCTCAACGCCGAGGAGCCGCGCGAGAATGACGAAAATCAGGACGTTGAAAGCCTGTTCGACCCAATTTCCCATGGCCATCCAGGCAATGCTGGCTCCGACCTGTTGGCGATCTTCACTCATTTGATTGGATCTCTCCCAATTCGCCGGGCTATGCGGCGGAGTGAAACGCTGCAAAAGAGATGCCTGAAACCGCGGCAAGTGTCGAGAGTTGGGCACGCGCCATGCATATCTGTTTCAACTCTGATCCAACCAGGGATAGAGTGATGCCAGTCGTGGCCGATTTTCGCGCTGAAGTGGGGAAGAAATGTCAGCAAAAATGCCTGATTTTCTGGTGATTGGCGCCGCGCGCGCGGGCACGACCGCGCTGCACGCCTATTTGCGCCAGCATCCCGAAATCTTCATGCCCGCGCACAAAGAACCCAACTTCTTTGCTTTTGAGGGCCAGACGCTCACCTGTGCTGGGCCCGGCGCAGACTATATCAATAATTCCGTAGTTGATCTCGCAAAGTATCAAGCGCTGTTTAACGACGCCCCCGTCGGATCGACGTGCGGTGAAGCTTCTCCCCTATATCTCTACTCGGACACTGCACCTGAGCGGATCAAGTTTCATACGCCCGAAGCAAAGATGATCGTCATCTTACGCAACCCGATCGAACAGGCTTACTCACACTTCATGTACGCAACGAAGCAATGCATTGAAAATGAACCTGTTTTCAGTCACGCGCTAGCCTTGGAGACAGAGCGACTGGCGCAAGGCTGGCAGCCACTTTTCGGTTATTCCACCTTCCCGCGATATGGAGAGCAACTGAAGCGCTACCTAAATCTGTTTCCGCGCGATCAGTTTCTCATTCGTCGCTATGAGGATTATCAGAGCGACCCTGATGGTCTGATGCACGACATCTTTGAGTTTGTCGGCGTCGATCCAGCTTTTACGCCGGACATGAGCGGCAAATTGAATGCCGGTGGTGTCCCCAAAAGCCAGGCGGTGCAGGATTTCCTGATGAAGTCCAACCCTGTCACAAAGGCTGTCGGACTCATTGTACCGAAGAATACCCGGCTCAAGATCCGCGACTGGCTCGCCAAAAAGAACATGGACGCCCCGGACGTCATGTCGGCCGAGGCGCGCGCGGTGCTGATCGAACGCTTATCGGATGATATCGCAGACCTTGAACAATTGCTCGGTTGGGATCTCTCCGATTGGATGCGCTAAATCCGGGCGAAACGGATCTTTTTCGCATCTGCGCCCTGAAGGCAGTTGAATGGCGTGTTTCTTGCTATTAGCCCTGTAGTTAGGGACATTTAGAGGCATACCGCCATGGGGACGTTAAACATAAAATCCGAGCTGTCGGACTCCAGTGGAGCCGCCCTGCCACCGCTTGGCATCGAGCTAATGGAAAAACTCAATACCAAGACGGCCCGGGTGGGCATTATTGGTCTCGGATATGTCGGTCTGCCTCTCGCCGTAACCGCGGCGACGCGTGGCAATCCAGTCGTCGGAATCGAGATCAATTCGAACAAGAACAGCCTCCTCGAACAAGGCTCGAGCTATATCGATGCGGTTAGCGATGAATCGCTACAGGCCGTTATCGGCAAGACCTTTTCGAGCACATCTAATTTCTCCGCACTTGCTGATTGCGAGATCATTGTTATTTGCGTGCCGACGCCTTTGTCATCCCACCGCGATCCGGACTTGTCTTATGTCGAGTCAGCCGGACGCGAGATTGCAAAATACCTTAAACCCGGCACCTTGATTGTCCTGGAATCAACTACCTATCCTGGTACAACGCAGGACATCCTCGTTCCCATTCTGGAAACCAGTGGCTTGAAAGCCGGTGAGGATTTCTTCATGGCCTCGTCGCCGGAACGCGAAGACCCAGGTAATACCACCTTCAATACGTCAACCATTCCTAAGATTGTCGGCGGCGATGGTGAGATGGCGAGCCTTCTTGCACAGAAATTCTATAGCGGCGTGGTGGACCGCGTGGTCCCGGTGTCGTCAACGCGCGCTGCCGAAGCGGTCAAGATCACCGAAAACATCTTTCGCGCCGTGAATATCGGTCTCGTGAATGAACTGAAGACCATTTATGATGCCATGGGGCTCGATATCTGGGAAATCATAGACGGCGCCGCGACAAAACCGTTCGGGTTTATGCCTTTTTACCCGGGGCCTGGCCTTGGCGGTCACTGCATTCCAATTGACCCGTTTTATCTGACCTGGAAAGCACGTGAGCACGACCTGCCAACCAAGTTCGTTGAGCTGGCGGGCGAAGTGAACCAGTCGATGCCACGCTATGTTGTGTCGCGAACACGCGAAGTGATCGACAGAACGACCGGCAAAGGCCTCTCGGCCGCGAAGGTCCTGGTGGTCGGCGTCGCGTACAAGAAAAATGTCGCGGATATGCGCGAAAGCCCTGCCCTGCGCATTCTCGAGAATTTTGAAGCCGCAGGCGCAAGCGTCGACTTCTATGATCCTATGGTCCCGTTCATTCCCAAAAATGACGAGCATCCGACCCTGGAAGGACGCAAATCCGTGACCGAGAGTGCGCTCACTTCCACGGCGTATGAAGCGATCATCATCGCAACCGATCATGACAAAGTGGATTATTCCGCGCTTTGCGACACAGGCATCCCAATCATCGACACTCGCAACGTCATCGCACGTCGCGGTCTGCCTATGGACACGGTCACTAAAGCTTAAGCGTAGGAAACCGGTTTGATGCGCTGGCGAACAGCCCGCAGTAACCGCCGCAGAGCGAGATAGGTGCCGCCTTTCCCGTCCAGAAAATCCTGCCAGCGCTTGAGGTCCTGATAGTAGAACATCTCAAGCCGCGGCAGATCGTGGATGTTGCTGTCGCGCGTGGCCACGCCATGCTCGACACCCACGGATAATTCATAGTGTCGATCGATTTCAGCCAGAGCTGACGCGTTCACCTGCCCATAGGGCGGTGCAAAATGGGTCGACGTTTTGTTGAGCTGCGCCTCGAGGTCCTGCTTGGATCCGGCAATCTCCTCGCGTAGCTGACTCTCGTCGACCGATGTCAGCGCGACGTGATGCCGTCCATGCGGGGCGACATCGACCAGGGCATTGTCCAGAATCTGTAAATCGGGCCAGTCCAGCAAAGGCCGTTTCGCATCATGGCCCCCATACCAATCCTCTTTGCCGCCTGCTTTTCGCGTCGGGACAAACAGTGTGCTCGGAAAGCCGAGCCGCTCCAGTACGGGGTGCGCATGCTCCCTAAAGTCGACAAAACCATCGTCGAATGTGATGGCCATTGATTTCTCGGGGAGGTTCTTTTCGCCCTCGTGCCAGGACGAAACGTCTTGCAGCGAGACGACGTGATAGTCACTCTCGGCCAACAGGGTCATCATGGCTTCAAAGGTGGCCGGCGCTATGGAGGTTGGACCTCCCGCCTCCGAAATTGAGTGGAACATCAATATTGGGACGCGCGTTGCAACCTTGCTCATTTCTAGTCTTCTACCACATGCGTTTCGAACTCTTCGCGCAGTTCGGCCCAGCGATCACGGTCGAAGTTCCCTGCCTCGTCGAGGCAGCTGACAGCTCCATATGCCATAGAAAGGGCATGGTGGGTATTGTCGTGCGCAAACAAGCCCTGGCGCCCAAATGTCAGAACGTTTTCAAGACTTGCGACCCACTCATCCATGACGGCAAAATTGTCAGCATAGGTCCGGTTGTAGACCGGGTAGGCATATGGCAGACGGCGCGTTTCGACTTTCAGCGTTTCTGCGCTCAAATCTAGCCCCGCGGCCCTGATCCATTCTCGCATTTTCTCGCCAAGCGCCTCATTGGAAAGGTCCCAGTGCTCGTCGCCGGGGTCCGCTGGAAGCTCCGCGCAGAGAACCGTGCGCCCTTTAGGTTCAGTCGTCGCCGAATAGTTTTTCGGCTCCGACATGCGGGACATTGGAATGGCAGCTTCCGGAAAATAATGAGCATCATACTCAGTGAACTGATCGGTATCGAGAACGAGATAGATCAGGATCATGCCGCGATACTCAATCTTATTGGCGGCTGCCTTGACGGTTTCCGGAACCGCGTCCCCCGCTGCACGGATCAGAGTGGAGATAGGCAGCGTAGACCAGATTTTATCCGGTGAACTTGTCTGCAATCCAGACGGTGTCTCAATCGTCAGGGATGTCACCCGGTTCCCATCGAGGTCTAGCCCTACGACTTTTGAATTCAGCGCGATGTTTGCGCCGGACGCTTCTGCCGCAGCCGCGAACCCTGTACAGATTTGACCAAACCCTTCTTTGGGATAGTAGAATTTCCCTGTTGTCGGCGACTTTAAGCCGGGTAGCTGACCAAAGATCTTCTTGAGAAGCTTCGGCAGAGAACTTCCGGAGACCCGTCGCTGCGCCAATGTCGTGGCGAGCTCATCCGGGTCTTTACCCCAAAGCTTGCGCACATATGGGAAATAGAAGCTCTCGCACATGGTCTTCCCCAGGCCGCCGAGCAACACCGTTTTGAACGTCGGGTCATCCGTCTTCGGTGCGCGGAATTTCGCGGTCAGCGCATCAAAAAAGAGTGAGAACGCAAACGGTATCGGCAGCCGTGTCGCCAAATCGAACGGCTTGAGCGGAAAGTGGATCCACGATTTTCGCAGACGTATGCGACCGTGCCGAGGACGTAACAAGAGATCATCACCCAGAATGTCCTTGATGTGCCCCATAATCTCCGGATCTGTAACCGGGTGTAAGCGGTGGCTGCCATAATCAACGCGAATGCCTTCGACATCGAAACTCGCGGCGTTACCGCCGACAATCGGTGCACCCTCATGCAGGGTCACGTCAAAACCGGTATCCTGTCGCAGCTTCCACGCCGCCCCCAGGCCTGCCGGGCCACCGCCCAGAACGGCGATGGAATGCGTCGCACTCTTTGTAGCTTTATCAGTATCAGCCATTCTTCGTCCCCAATGGTTCAGCGCCTTGCGGCGCTGACTTGAACTTTCCAGACCAGGCTTGCACGCCCAACCCAATCAATCCGGTTGAAATCAAAATTGTCTGCCAGACGAACCCGACTGCGATGACCACAGGCGACTCAAAGGCGAACGCGGCAAACAGCGCCGCCAAACTCGCTTCCCGTACGCCAAGGCCACCGAGACTGATCGGCAATGTTGCGATCAGCTTTGCCAGCGGCCAGGCGAATAGCCAAATTGCGATATTCGTCGGCCCTTGCATACTCCATGACAGCACAAGATTCAGGCAAACAAAGCTGGCCTGAATCACAATGGAAAGCACTGCGCAGATGAGAATGCGCGTGCGGTGCGCCGCCATGTAGCTTGCAATGTCCGCAACCAATTGGCCAATCTTGCCGCGCCCCGTTGCCCAGGCTTCCATCAAACGCGCGATCCTCGGCAGGACGGCATAGATGACCAAGCCAGCAACAATGAAAGCAGCAGCGATGGCTTGCAGCCACACACCCGTCTCGCCAGCACTTCCAAGCAAGGCTGCACCGAATGCCGCGATCAAAACAAGGACGCCAACATCGATCAGGCGATCCAGAATTGCCCCCGTTACAAGCTTCGATTTCGATGTCACCTTTTGCGAGAGAATAGCCGCACGCGCGACATCGCCGCCAGCGACTCCAGGAAGCGCTATATTCGCGGCGAGGCCGGCAAAATGCGCTTTCACGATTGTTGGGAATGGCAGGTTCTGCCCAACCAGCAGTCCCCATTTGAACGATGCGAGAACGTGCCCAACAAGAAAGCTTGCGAGCACACCCAGCCAAACGACCGGGCTCGTTCG
>JANSXJ010000191.1 GCA_024743015.1 Hyphomonas sp.
GATGCGCATGGCCCAGAAACGAACGGTTCAGGACACTTGGCAACATGTTGGACGCCTCGTGCCAACCATCTCCGCCGATGAATGCCAGAACTATTTCCTCAATGCCGGTTACGCTTCCGTCAAAACGTGAAATGCTCTAGCGTCGTTCTGCAACCGACACAAATGAACTGTGCAAGGAGTGGCGCGCAGCCTCGGATCAACAAGAGAACTACGTCTTCGCCATAGCACCATGATGGCCGGAACCACGTGGGGCAACGGGCTGGCCTTTATGCGCAGGCCAATCAGAGACGTATGGTCTCAGCCGGGATGATCGGCGTGCCGACTAGGTCACGACGACATTTCTGAACGTCAGCGACAGGCGGCGTCCGCGTGGCACGCGCTGGCCATGGACGACATCCGATTTGCGCGCCGGAATGGCATGGGTCCAGTCAAAGCGCGCCGGTCCTTGAAGAACCAGCAGTGATCGCGGCTCCAGCCGTGAGGATGAAGCGCATTCTGCCGATGAGATCGAAGACCTGATCGCGGAGTACCAACGTCAAAGAGGGCCGCAGCAGAACATCAGCTACTTTGCCTTCACCGCCACGCCGCGCAACGTCACACTGGAACGGTTCGGCACGACCAGACCGAACGGCCTGCCTCAGCCCTTTCACCTTTACTCAATGCGTCAGGCCATCGAGGAGGGCTTCATTCTCGACGTCCTACAGAACTACATGACCTACAAGGCCTATTACGCCTTGGAGAAGACCATTGAGGACGACCCGGAACTGGATACGCGTAAGACACAGCGAAAGGTCGCCCGCTTTGCTGCCCTGCATCCAACAGCACTGAGTCAGAAGATCGAAGTCGTCATCGAGCACTTCAGGCGCCATGTCCGGCGCGAACTGAACGGCCATCGTCGCCCGCGCGTTCCGCAGACTGACGATGACCATGCTGGTGCGATCCGGCGCAGGCGTGACGCTCGTCCCGGGCGCATTTGCTAGCGCAAAAATGGACGGCATCGTGACGCGGCCATTGTCGGCCGGTCAGCATCGCATGCGCGTCGCGGCCGCCTACCCCGAGGGCGATCTGGTCGGCGCTGTCGCGCGGTTTCTGCGCGTCGCTCATGCAGCCATCGAGCAGCGCCAATGACGCCAATTGCGCATAACAGGGATCATTTCTTGGACGCTCACGCTGCACAAATGCCGTCCAACGCGCTGTCGCAACTCGGCATGCGCCATCGTGGTGCGACGTGCGTTCGGGCTGGTTGGGCGGCAGATGCGGTCGGACAACATTTGGAGCGCAAGATAAAAGGGTGCGAGCCAAATGGCTCTATCGCATTGTTGTTGTTGATGTTTTTGGGTGCCGTGGAGTTTGCCGCGGTGCCGCAACAGCGTCTAAGGCATTGATTCCATGGAGATGAGCACGGCACTGCCGATTGGAGGGACCTTCACAGACCGCCTTACTCAACGGCGTCACCTTGTCTTGTGTCCGTTAGGGTGGTACATAGTCTCATGGAGTGTGGCGATGATCGCGAGTTTCCGGGACGACTGGCTGCGCGCCTTCTTTGTCGATGATGTGCGCTCGCGCCACATCCCCGCCGATCTCGAAAGCCGCTTGTTCCGCAAGCTCCAGATGATCGACGACGCGATGACCGATCAGGATTTGCGCGTGCCGCCGAGCAACCATTTCGAGAAGCTGCGCGGCAATCTCGCCGGCCTGCATTCGATCCGCGTGAACAAGCAGTGGCGGCTGATCTTCGCCTGGGATGGCGGAAGGGGCGAGGCCAGCGGCGTCTATCTTGACGACCATAGCTACCGATGAGGTGAAGTGATGTTGATGACCAAGCGCAAGCCGGCCCCAGTGTCGGAAATCCTCGTCGAGGAGTTCATGAAGCCGATGGGGTTGACGCAAGGCGCGCTCGCCGAGGCGATGGGTGTGCAGAGGAAGCACGTGAACGAGCTGTGCAACGATCGGCGCAATGTGACCGCTGCGACGGCGCTGATCCTGGCGCGGGTGTTCGGGACCAGTCCGGACTTCTGGCTCAACGTGCAGCGTCGCAGTGAGCTTTGGGAAGCCATGCACGATCCGAAGGAACAGGCGCGTATCGAACGCGCGAAACCGCTGACAGCAGCGGCATGACGATCGCCGTTTGCTTGCGTTCACAACCGTTGACCGCCGAGCGCTTGTTTTTGCGCGCCACGCTTCGCATCGCTCTCTGGCGTGCGAACGGGCAATTCAACGTAAGACGGTTCAGTTCCATCATGATTGAATGGTTCGCAACCGGCACCATCATAGCAAACCGATCGGCCGGCCCCAGGCTATGGGGGCCGGGCCGTCCGATCTCTACGACTATCTCCGCCGCGCCGAACCGTCCGGCAAGCGCCGCCTCGCGCAAGCGCCCATCACCGTCACTGACGACTGGCCAGAGGTGTTGCCGATCACGGAGGCAGAAGTCCGGATCGTCGAAGCCTATTTCGGCGACGTTCTGGACGAGCTGTTCGGACCGCTTCCCTAATCCGAGGATCATGCCATGAACGACGCAGCCTCTCGCGCACCGGAGGCTGTGCCGGATAGCCGCTCCGTTCGCGCAGCGCTCTATCTGCGCGTCTCCACGAACCGGCAGGCCGAGCACGACCTCTCCATCCCGGACCAGCGTCGACAGGCGGAACGCTACTGCGAGGCCAAGGGCTGGCAGATCATGGCCGAGTATGTCGAACCCGGACAGTCGGCGACCGACGACAAGCGGCCGGAGTTCCAGCGCATGATGGATGCGGCGCTGCATGGCGGCTCGCCCTTCGACGTCGTGCTGGTCCACTCGTTCAGCCGGTTCTTCCGCGATCAGTTCCAGCTTGAGTTCTACGTCCGCAAGCTTGCTAAGGCCGACGTGCGGCTCGTTTCGATCACCCAGGACCTCGGCGACGACCCCATGAGCAACATGATCCGCCAGATCATGGCGCTGTTCGATGAGTATCAGTCGAAGGAGAACGCCAAGCACGTGCTCCGCGCCATGAAGGAGAATGCCCGCCAGGGCTTCTGGAACGGAGCGCTGCCGCCCATCGGCTATCGCACGATCGAAGCCGAGAAGCGCGGCGCCAAGATCAAAAAGAAGCTGGAGATCGATCCGATCCACGCCGAGACCGTGCGGCTGATCTACCGCCTCGCCCTGCGCGGCGACGGCGACAGCGGTCCGATGGGTCTGAAGACGATTACCAAGCATCTCAACGAGCGTAACATCCGCACCCGCGATGGCGGCCGTTGGGGCATCGCCGCCGTCCACCAAATCCTGACCCGGACGACCTATATCGGCGAGCATCGCTTCAACACCTACGATTCCAAGGCCAAGCGGCCAAAGCCAGAGTCCGAGCATGTGGTGATGGATGTGCCGCCCATCGTCACCAAGGACGAATGGCAGGCGGTGCAGGCGCATCTCAAGGCCCGCAACCCGAAATGGACGCCGCCGCGCACGGTCAGCGGCCCGACGCTTCTGACCGGCATCGCCTTTTGCGCCTCCTGCGGCGGGGCGATGACCATGCGGACCGGCAAGGGTGGGCGCTATCGCTACTACACGTGCTCGACCCGCGCCCGGCAGGGCAAAACCGGGTGCGGCGGCATGACCGTGCCGATGGACAAGCTCGATACGGCCGTTGCGAGCCATATCGAAGACCGGCTGCTTGATCCGCGTAGGCTAACGGCCCTGCTGTCGGAAGTGCTGGACCGGCGCGAGGACTATATCGCTCGCCGCCAGAGCCACATCACCGAGCTGCGCCAGCGCGCCTCTGAAGCCGACGCCAAGCTCAAGCGGCTTTACGAGGCCATCGAGAACGGCATTGCTGACCTGAATGACCCAGCCTTGAAGGAGCGTGTCGCCGAACTCTCTGCCATCGGCGACCAGGCCCGCACTGATGCCGGGCGGGCGGCCGGTGCGATCGACCGCGCCGGACCAGACCTAACCGAAGAGAAAGTGAAGGCGTTCGCCGCAGCCGCCCGCCAACGTCTGCGCAAAAGCGACGGCGCCTACCGCCGCGACCATCTCCGCGCCGTCGCTCAGCGCATCGAAGTAATCGACAAGACCCAGGCGCGTATCATGGGCTCGCGCACTGCGCTTCTCAAAACACTTACCGCCGCCAGCGCACAAACGGCGGCAGGCGGCGTGCCCGCTTTGGAACTGAAATGGCGCGCCTAGACGGAGAAAGTTCGAACACTCTCTTCGTGGCGCTTGAAGAATGGGAACGTCACCTCGCATCTTTAGACTCTGAGAGTCTGAGGTGCGATGATGACCAAACATTCGCACCGTGATTTCAATGAGATAGCGGCTGCCGAGGCCGAAACGCCAAAGAAGTACCCGCCGCCGTTTTCGCTGCGCCTGACTCATGAGGAACGGGCGCGGCTGGAAGCGGAGGCGAATGGCAAGCCGTTGGGCGCATACATCCGCGAACAGCTGCTCGGTGACGATGCTGCGCCGCGCAAGCGTGTAGGCAATAGCCCTGTTAAGGACAAGGAAGCCTTGGGGCGCGCCTTAGGTGCGCTCGGCGCTTCGCGGCTGTCATCTAACCTCAATCAGCTTGCGAAGGCCGTCAACACGGGTTCGCTGCCTGTTACGCCCGAGACAGAGGCCGAACTTGTCGAAGCCTGCCGAGAGATTGCGGACATGCGCGCCGATTTGCTGCGTGCGCTCGGCAAGTCGCCGGGTGAGGGCCCGTCATGATCCTGAAAGCGAAAGAGCGCGGCGATGGCGCGCAACTGGCCCGCTATCTGCTGACGATGCGCGACAACGATCATGTTGAACTGCATGAGGTGCGTGGCTTTATCAGCGACGATTTGGCGGGTGCATTTCTAGAAGCTGATGCGGTGGCGCTCGGAACGCGCTGTCAGAAGCATCTGTTTTCCATGAGCCTGAACCCGCCGGAAGGCGCGGAAGCGGACATCGCGGCATTCGAGAAAGCCATCGAACAGATTGAACAGAAGCTCGGTCTTGAAGGCCAGCCACGGGCGATTGTCTTCCATGAAAAAGACGGGCGGCGGCATGCGCATGCGGTCTGGTCGCGGATCGATGCTGACCGGATGCGGGCCATCAATCTGCCCTTCTATAAGGAAAGGCTGCGCGATGTGTCACGCGAACTGTTCCTTGAACACGGTTGGGACATGCCGCGCGGGTTGGAAGATCGCCGCTTGCGCGATCCGTCCAACTTCACGCGCGAAGAATGGCAACAGGCCCGCCGCGCCGGACTCGATCCGAAAGAACTGAAAGCGGTGTTCCACAAGGCTTGGGAATCAGCCGACAACCGGGCCGCATTTGAACAGGCGCTCAGGGAACGTGGCTTCTGGCTCGCCAAGGGTGATCGGCGCGGCTTTGTTGCCGTCGATTACCGGGGCGAGGTCTATTCCGTCGCTCGATATGCGGGCGTGAAAGCCAAAGACGCGCAAGCTCGGCTTGGCGATCCGGCCAAACTGTCATCTGTCGATCAGGTGAAAGCCGAGATCGCCAGCCGCATGACGGCAAAGATCGAAACCTTCATCAAACAGGCAGAGCGCGATACCGCGAAACGCAAAGCCTATATCGACTTTCGTAAAGCCGAAGTTGTTGGACGGCACCGGGAAGAACGCACACAGCTAAGCGACGCCCATGAAAAGCGCTGGCAGGCCGAAACACTGGCACGGGCCGCACGGCTGCCGAAAGGTGTTTCCGGCATCTGGCATCGCCTAACCGGGCGCTATGCCAAAGTGAAGGTGCAGAACGAGCATGAAGCACTCGACGCGCTGCGGCGCGACCGAGCGGAAAAAGACGCGCTGATTTTGCGTCAGTTGGACGAACGGCAGCTGCTTCAACAAGAAATCAGGACGCAACGCGAGGCGGCGCAGGAAGAATTGCTGCAACTTCGTGAGGACGTGGCGCGATACATGATGTTCGATCAGCAGGATCACGACCACGAAAACAAGCGGCAGCATGATCAGGATCATGATGGTAACGGTCATGACCCGCGCCCACCGCGTACGCGAAGACGGCGCGGTTTCGAACCATAGGCGGGGCTCCTAGCAGTTATGATGTGAGCCCATTCAAGTCACTCAGGTTTAAGTGAATAACGGCTGAGGCTCTATGTAATCCATTGATGGTGGCGAATTTCCAGCCATTAGGTATTCCAGAAGCGAATCCATGGAAATTCTGTACACGGTTGCTGAATCTTTAGAGCCATTTCCAACGACCCATAGCCCATCAGAACCAAAATCAATCACCGTTGTAGCGTGCAAATGGGACCAAGACTTTACTAGGTTTGAGTCTTGCAGGAATACTTTGTGCACTTCGTGCGCACCAGATTGCTGCATAAATCCAATCCATAACGCCTTTCTGAATCGTTTCCACCCCGTTTTGAGCCTTAGCCCATTCACGATCCAGCACAGATTATTGTAGAAATCGGTTCGTTTTTTCACTTCGCGATGGCTTATCGATGAGTGCTGAAACTCAATGACCATGCCGTTGGGTGTGACTACATCGGCAATATGAAGCTCGCCATATTCATCCCGTTGGCTTTGCTCTTGCCATTTTGTCGGAAACCTATTCTTCCAAGCTCTATGCCAGCTGGTTTCCGGTTCCCACCAACTATCGCAGCTTTTTGCGGATTTATGTGCCCAATGGGCAATCTTAATTGGGCCGCACTTTGAGATCGTTTCGCGACCACAGTGTTCACAAAGTCCGGTTTGTCCCGGGGCCGCCTCTGCCCGCTGGCCTTTTACCAACGCAAATCTCAAAGGCCCGGCCTTCTCTGCTTGCTGACAGCGAGTGAGTGAATATTCGGCATACTTGAAATGTACCATTTACTCATAGCGCTGCCGCAGGTTCTGGGCAGATGTTTGGGCCATCGAAGTATGTAGAAGGTTGCTCCCCATATCTGGACACCCGCAAAAACCTCGCCTTGGTTTCCGGTTTATGATTCACTCGCAGCATGGAGGTGCTGCGATGAAACCCGAAAGCCTGTTTTCCCTGTCTGACCACCTTGAACGGCTGAGCAAAGATGGCGATCCGCTCGA
>JANSXJ010000161.1 GCA_024743015.1 Hyphomonas sp.
ACCACATGACCCAGGTCAAACAGGACGATGCGAGCGCTCATCGGAGGCTCAGCTGTTCATATAAGGCTCAGCCCTGCTTTGCTTTAAAGCGCGGATCAGTCTTGTTGATAACATAAGTCCGGCCACGACGGCGAACGACCTTGCAGTCACGGTGGCGCGACTTGAGTGCTTTGATCGAGGATTTCACTTTCATGACTTTGGCCCAAACGTTAGAACAGTTTTTACGAAGAGGCGGGACATACACAGGCGGTTTGTCAGAGTCAATCACGGCTTACAGGCAAATCGGTAGTGACGCCATGATCAGCATGGTCTCGCGGGGACGTAAAGGGATGTGTGCGATGAGCGAGTTTGTATGGAAGCGACCAATCTATGGTGTCGTCGCTGGTGCGGCGCTCATGACGGCCTGCGCGGCCTCTCCGCAAACGCCGGTGCCGGATGTGTCTCCAGTTGGTCCAGTCGGTGGCGGTAGTGTCAGCGCGGTGGCGCCTTTCGCGTCCTCTGGAAATGCCAGCATGGACAGCTGGCGCGAAGATTTTGCCGCTCGTGCCGTGGCTGGCGGGCGAGACGCAGCGATTGTCCACGCGACGCTCGCCGAGATCAAACCTCTTGATTTGTACCTTGGCGATGATGTCGACATCGCCAAGACGGACGTCGCAAGCCAAGCCGAATTCGCCAAACCGATTTGGGACTATGTCGCCTCCGCGGTTACCAGCGACCGTAAAACCCGCGGGGCAGCCCGCCTCAGCGAACTGACGGCGACTTTCGATCGAATCGAAGCCGCTTACGGCGTGGACCGCGAAGCCATCACCGCGATTTGGGCGATGGAGACCAATCTCGGCTCTTATATTGGCAGTTTCGATGCCGCGAACACGCTCTCCAACATGGCCGTTGAAGGGCGGCGCCAGAGCTTCGCTGAGAGCGAGTTGCTGGCGCTGATGAAAATGCAAGAGAACGGCGATGTGTCCCGCGAGCAACTCACTTCGGGTTGGGCTGGCGCGATGGGCCAAACCCAGTTCATGCCGTCCACCTTCCTGACTTACGCCGTCGACTTCGACAATGATGGCAAGAAGGACCTGTGGAACAGCGCTCCGGATGCGCTCGCGTCGGCGGCCAACTATTTGCGGGCCTCCGGCTACCAGAAAGACATGCCATGGGGTATCGAAGTGCTTGCCTCAAACGATTTCGACTGGTCGCTGGCAGATGGCGAAGATCGCCGCCTGTCGACCTGGAAGAGTTATGGCCTGTCCCCAATGGCGGGCGGTCCATTTGAAGCGCCTGAGACGGCCTATGCCGAACTCTGGCTACCGACAGGTGCGACGGGTCCAAAATACCTGTTGTTCAAAAATTTCAACGTGTTCAAGACTTATAATCGCTCCGATAGCTATGCGTTCTCGGTGGGGCTTCTGACTGACGGCGTTGCGGGAAAGCATGGCCCGGTGGCAATCTGGCCGACTGAGCTGGAACTCCTCACTCGCCGCGACATCATGGTCCTCCAAGATAATTTGAACCGACTGGGGTTCGACGCAGGGGCCGTTGACGGCATTGCAGGTCGCGGCACGAAAGGCGCGCTGCGCCGATTCCAGAAAGCCAATGCGATCATTCCGGCAGATGGCTATCCGACGACCATAGCGCTGGAGCAGGTTCTGTCTGCGGATTAAGCGACCCCATCGGCTTCGCCGACCCCGGGCTCGATACCTTTCCAGGCAAACAGCGCCATGGCGATCAAGAGCCCCACGCAGATCCAGAAGGGCAATGACGGGTCAACAAACTCGTATAGAAAGAGGCCGAATAGCGGCGTGATGATATACCCCATCCCATTGGCTGAAATAACCAGACCCGCGACATTGCCCTGAAGCTGGGGCGAGACGGCAAGCGATGCGCCGCTGGAAAACCCGGGACGCGTGAGGCCTTGTCCGATTCCAAGGAAGAACTGGGCCAGAATCAGCGTGGCAAAATCCTGCGCCGGGATCAGAATCAACGCCCCGATCAGAAGCGGGATACATCCCGTGATCATCAAGGTTTTGTTCTTGAGTTTGAGGGTTGGAATCAAAACCAGTTGAGCCGTCATCACGGCCATGGCGCCAACCATGAAAGCCGGGCCCGTATAGATGGCCGCGCGTTCGGGTTGGTCTGGCGGAATACCCAGCTTATCGATCACGGCGAACACGAAGACCTGCGTAAGAATACCCGTCACCAGAGACAGCGTCACCGCATAGGTGAGGAAAGGCAGCACATTGCGAGAGCGCCAGAGACCGATTGAACCAGGAATGGTCTCGACCGTGGCCGCGTCCTGAACCGGCTCGCGGTTCTCCGGCAGAAAGTTCCACAGCGTGATCGACATGATCCCTGCGAGAATACAAGTGATCAGCATCGGACTAAGAATGCCGAAATTCGCCACGAGAACCGCTGCGAAAGCGGGTCCTACGATTGTGCCGAAGCTGAAGCCGGATGTGATAAAAGCAATCTCACTTTGCCGTTCTGCAGGCTCGGTGCGGTCGGCCACATAGGCCTGCGCGGCCGGGCTGGAGCCTGACCCAATCAGTCCGAAGACAGATCGTGACAAAGCCAGGCACGCAAAGATCGCAAACGGCGCTGTGATGAATTCAGATACCGCTGCCCAGGACGATAAGAGCAGCAGGAACATAGAAAGCGAGTATCCCGCGAGGCCAAAAGAGGCGATCCGTCTGCGGCCGTATCGATTCGAGCGCTTGCCCCAGAAAGGAGAAGACAACGACCAGCACAGCGCCGACAGCGAGAAGATCGCGCCAGCCATCCAGTCGGGCAGCGCCAGGGTGCGGGTCAGCGGCGGAATGACCGCTGCAATCAGCATCGTATTGCCAGCGCCAATCGCCATCAGGGAGAAAAACAGAATGAAAAACGCCCCGCGCCGATTTGGCTGAGGCGTTTGTTCGTTTGTGCTCTGTGACTCGCTCATGCGCCCTGTTTGAGCGCATCGCGAACAAAATCAAGACCGCGCTAACCCTCTCCTCGCGGATATCTTTGTCTGCGGACACCGAAACGGGATTGAAAGGAAATCGCGCGATAGTGGCGCATTAAATAGAGATCGGTCTGCCCGCATGGTCCAGTTGCTCGGATTCCTCATCGTTTTACTTATCGTCTCCGCCGCGTTGTTCGTGAGTGGTGGGCCTGCGGTCATGTCGGCGCTACCGTTCGAACTGGCTCTGATCGGCGGCGCCGCATTCGGAACCCTGTTGATCGGCAATTCCACCTCCGTCGCCGTCGCGGCGATGCGCGGCTTCGGTCAGGCATTGCGCGGCGCGAAATGGTCGAAACAGGATTATGCCGGCCTGCTCACCATGATGCACGAGATGCTACGCCGGGCCCGCCGCGGCGGGATCGTTGCCATCGAGCAGGACATTGAATCGCCAGAAACATCAGAACTATTCCAGTCGCAGCCGCGCCTCCTGGCCGACCCGCACGCAGCAGGCTTGATTTGCGACAGCTTCCGCTTGATCGCGCTCGACCCGGCAATGCGCAGGCAGACAGCAACCTATTTACAGGACCGCGTTGGTGAGATCGTCGAAGCAAGACAACGCGGCGTGACGGCCCTGCAAACGCTTGCGGATGCTCTCCCCGCTCTGGGGATCGTGGCGGCAGTGCTAGGCATCATCAAGACCATGGCGATGATCGACCAATCGACCGCGGTCTTAGGTGAGATGATCGCAGCCGCGCTTCTCGGCACCTTTCTCGGAGTCTTCCTGGCTTATGGCCTGGTCGGCCCGATCGCCAATCGGTTCGGGCAAATTGTCGAAGAAGAAGCTGTGTATCTCGACACGATCGCGCGCATCATCACCGCTTATACCCAGGACACCGCGCCGCGAACTGCGATCGAAATGGCCCGCGCCGCTCTGCCGGTGCACATCCGCCCAGATATGTCGCTGATCGATGAACACCTCAGCGTCATCCGCCTCAGCACCGCGCGCAAGGCGGCCTAAACACTGAACGTATTCTACCGTGGCAATGCGAAATTTGACCGGTCAGATTAAACGGATCGCAAAACGCCTGACTGATAATACAACGCTCCAAGGATCATTCCGTGAGGAGGTCTCAGATGAGCGAACTGGTGAAACCAACAGAGCTGACTTTCACGCGAAAGTACTGGGCGAAAGGCCTGCCCGGGCAACTTGCCATGGGCCTCTCAGGGATTATTGCCGTCCTGGTCGCCCTTAAAACCCTGACCTATGAGCCAGGAAGCGCGGCCGCCTTCCCTTATCAGGATCATTTCTTCCGGGTCCTGTCCTTCGCTGCGCTTACAGTGTGGACGACTCTGGCGATTGGCATCCGACGCCGCGGACCTGCAGCCATGATCACGCTGGGATTTGCGATTTTTGTTGAACTTATCCTTGCGCCGATGCGGCAGGAACAGTCGATGACTCTGGTCTCGACCAATTTCGGAATCGTGCTCGCTTATTGCGGTATGCAGCTTTACTGGCTGGATCTGGTGAAACAGCGTCTGCGGAAATAAGTGCAGACAAAACAATCTAAACACTAGCAATCAAATCCGCCGCGCCCTACTCTCACCGGAGTTCAACGGGGAGATTGGGCTTGTCTCGTTTTGAAGATTTGATCTCGACGGTCGCAGAGTATCAGAAATTGGCCGCGGAGAATTACTCCCGCGTGCGCAAACTCGCGGAAGAGCTTCGCGAAGGTCTCTGCGCCTATATCGGGTCGATTGATGGCGTCTGCGTCCGATTGGTGCCGCCTGCAGGGCCATTCGAACCGAAAGACTATGGCGATCAGGCGTTTTCAGTTCCTCCAAAGGGGTTTCGACCGCTCGGTGCGATTCTGTTTGGTCTCGCTGTTCGCGTCTCAACCGGAACAGACTGGATGCGCGTTACGATGGAGTGCCAGAAGATTGGTGATGACTTCATCGCGCGCATCGTGGGCGGAGAAGAGTATCGGCTCTCCATTCCTCTAAAAGACAATGACCCCGAGCCGTTTTACGATCACATTTACGATCACGTCCTCGACTGGTTCAAAACTCAGATCGAGCGCTACGAAGCTGGCGACTATGGGGGTCGGGAAATCGGGTTCGACTTTTCCCGTTCCGACAATGAGGCGTTGGCCTGATCGGGTCGCAGCGAGGCGTATAGATGGATATTGGGATTCTCCTCGCTGGAGCCGCCGGTAGCGACGTAATCTTTGCCTGCGCCATGATCGGATCGCTGGGTCTCGGCGCGCAGTGGCTCGCCTGGAGGCTACAGGCCCCTGCCATCGTCCTGATGTCGCTTGCCGGACTGGCTGTCGGCCCGCTCTGGTCGGTCATCTTCGGCGCACCATTGCTGAGCCCTCAAGCCACATTCGGCGACGTGTTCCGGCCAATCGTTTCTCTCGCCGTCGCCGTGATCCTGTTTGAGGGCGGGCTCGTCCTGAAATTTGAAAACCTGCGCGAAGCCGGTGCGGCGGTTCGGCGCATGATCTTCATAGGCGGTCCGCTCGCCTGGATCATGGGCACAATTGCGGCTTATTACGCGGCAGGTCTCGACTGGGCGAGCGCTGTCGTCTTTGCCGGTGTCATGGTGGTTACCGGTCCGACCGTGATCATGCCACTGCTCCGCCAGTCCAAACTGGGCGGACGCCCGGCGCAATTCCTGAAATGGGAAGGCATCGTCAATGACCCGATCGGGGCCTTGTTCGCAGTCGCCGCATTTGAGTTCATCCGCGTTGCCTCGCAGGGCCAAAGCCTGTTTGGCGCTGGTCTCTGGATCATCATGGCAGCGTTTTACGGCATAGTTCTCGGCGTCTTGTTCGGCTGGGCCATGGCCAAAGCCTTTCGGGAGGGATGGACACCGGAATATCTGAAAGCCCCGCTCATCCTCGCAACGATCATTCTTTGCTACACAATGGCGGAAATGTTCCAGAAGGAAATCGGGCTGGTCGCCGTAACTGCCTATGGAATGACCCTCGGCAATTCTAAGCTGGCCGGTCTGACAGAGCTTCAGAAATTCAAGGAAGACATTGCTATCCTGCTGGTTTCCGGCGTGTTCGTGATGCTCACCGCAGACCTGACGCCGGCGATCATCAGCCAGGCGATTAACTGGAACACGCTCGCATTCCTGCTCTGCATGCTGTTCATCGTCCGCCCGCTTTCAGTATGGATCTCGACCTATGGCACGCTGGATCGGAAGGAAGCCATTCTCCTCGGCTGGATTGCGCCGCGCGGGATCGTTGCCGTCGCCGTCTCGGGTCTGTTTGGGTCGCTGCTGGTTGATCTCTCCCGGGAAGGTCGTTTTTTCTTCGAAGGCGCTGATCAGATCACGCCGCTCGCCTTCGCTATGGTGTTCACCACAGTGGTCCTCCACGGTTTTACCATCGGTCCACTATCGCGCGGGCTCGGTCTTGCGCGCAAAGAGAAGCCCGGTGTGTTGATGGTCGGCGCGAATGCGTGGAGCGTCCAGTTCGCCACGGCGCTGGAGAAGAGCGGCATCGATGTCATTGTGGCAGACAGCAATTATCGCCGCCTGAAATCCTCTCGCGATGCCGGGCTCGAAATCTTCATGGGCGAGGTGCTGTCAGAGGATGCCGAGATCAAGCTCGATCATGCGCGCTTCTCAACCGTCATCGCCCTGTCGACCAATGATTCCTATAATGCGCTCGTGTGTAGCCACTTCGCCCCGGAGGTCGGACGACATATGGTCTATCAACTCTCCATCAGCGACGATGAGGAAGAGAATGACGAGCGCGTGGTCAGTTCCAATGCCCGCGGGCGTACGCTCATTCGCCGCGGCCGGACCTATGACAGTCTGATCCGCGACCAGTATCGAGGTTGGGAATTCGCGCGCACGCCGCTGACCGACAAATACTCGCTCGAACAGTTCCGCAAAGATCGCCCGAAGGCCGATATCGTTGCTGAACTGCGAACTGACGGAACCTTGGTGCTGCTGGGTCCAAATCGCGAAGCGCGCGGTGGGGATGGTACAGTGCTGATCAGTTTCTCGCCGGCGCTGAAAGATGAAAAGCCAGCCGCCGATCTTGCGCCGCAACCCGCTTAAGCCGCGCGCACGGCGTGCAATTCTCGGCCATGCTTGCGAAGCCAGGCACGCTCGCGCTTCCAGGTCGAGCGACAGGATTCGACATGCGCCCAGAAAGCCGGACTGTGATTCATTTCCAGTAAATGCGCACATTCATGGGCGGCCACATAATTGAGCACTTCCGGCGGGGCCATGATCAGTCGCCAGGAAAATGCCAGGCGACCATCCGACGTACAGGACCCCCATCGCGAGCGGGTATCTTTCACAGTAACCCGCCGCGCTTCGACACCAAGCTGCGCGCAATAGCGAATCACTGCGGCGCTCAGATCCTGTTTGGCTGCATTTTTCAAATAGCGCTCAACCCGTCGCCCAATCGTCTCCGGAAGGCCCGGTACAGACAGCATTTGAGGCTCACCCGGGATGAGCCTGGCAACGCGCCCCTGGCCTTCGAGCGTGATCTGGCAATCTTCGCCGCGCAATTTGAAAACACTGCCATCTTCAAGCACCAAATGGTCTGGAAGCGCCTGTAAATGCTCCGCAATCCAGTCGAGCCGATCACGCGCAAATTCCGCCGCTTCGCCAATCTTGCGCTTGCTCGGAGCAACCGCGACGGCCTCTCGATTGCGTTCATCAAGCCGCAGAATCAGTCGCCGCGCCTTAGGGTTCACTTCGAGGCGAACATGAACCGTTTGGCCACTTTTCGTAACCAACGCCATCTTGTCGCCTTTATCGATAATCATTAAATACGCCTCGACAGATTTGTGCGATATGTCTAATGGAAACCGCCTAACTAGGGAATCGACTATGAAGAAATTAATGTTTGGTGC
>JANSXJ010000252.1 GCA_024743015.1 Hyphomonas sp.
CGTCGCCGAAACCCGGCAGGTCTATCGTGGCATAAATCAGCATCGCTCCGGTCGCGATGACGACCAGAAGCGGAACGATCTGGGTTGCGCCCTTTTCGGCCTTCGCGGTGCGCGAGGTCAGCACCATGGCGCCGAGAAATAGCGCGGTAGAAATCCCGGCTCCAACGGCAGCCTCAGTGAATGCCACATCAACCGCGTCGAGCGCCACAAACCAGGTCGCTGAAACCAATGAATAAATTCCGGAAAGCATGACGATCGCGAACAGGCTTCGCAGCCGCGCGATGGCAATCGCCACCACAAACAGGATGGTCAGCAAGGTGATATTGAGAAGATCAATGGCGAGGTTAGCGCCTTCGAATCCGGTCATTCGCGGCCTCCATCATCTTCCCCCAAACGGCCAATCATTGGCTGCAATCCCGCAGTGTGCGCGGCGTTGGCGAGCGCGTGTGATGAGGTCGGACCGGTCAGGAACAAGAATAGCCAGACCACTGCCAGCTTTACAACGATTGCCAAGCTTGGGGCCAGGAAAGCCATACCGACAATTGCCAGCGTCGCCGCCGCTGTATCGGTGACGCTCGCCGCGTGAAGCCGCGTGTAGAAATCCGGGAAGCGCAGAACGCCAACCGTTCCAATGACTGCCAGAACCGCGCCAGCCAAAAGCAGCGCCGAGCCTAGAGCCGGGCGAAACGCGTTCCAGAATTCAATAATCTCTGTCATTACGGCCCTCCTCGCCCCCGACGGGTCAGTGAGACCTGGAACGACCGATAGCGGAAGAATTTCAGGATCGCGATTGTCGAAACAAAGTTTATCAGCGCATAAAGTATAGAGATATCAAGGAAATCTGGCCGACCTGTGAGGAAGCCGATGACTCCGAGCAGCAAGATAATTTTCGTCCCCAGCGAGTTCACAGCCAGCACGCGATCGTACAGGGTTGGCCCGCTCAACGCCCGGATGAGCATCAAGGCGATGGCTATGACGAGGGCAATCGCCGCAGCACCAATCATGACTTGCCCCTCCCATCAGAAGCTTCGCGGGCACGGCGGTCCATTTCGTCGAATGCGCCCGGTCCAGCCTCTTCTTCATACAAGGCATGGACGAGAATCTTGTTGCCCTCGACTTCAACGCTCACGGTACCAGGCGTGAGGGTGATCGAATTCGCAAACACAGTTCGCGCGAGATCGCTTTCGCACCCAGTTTTAACCTTCACCAGCGCCGGGTTGATGTCGAGTGTGGAACGCAAGCAGGCCTTGATCACGACCCAGTTGGCTTTGAAAATCTCGACCATCAGCCAGACCCAATAGGCCATCAGCTGAAACAGGCGAGCATAAGGCGAGCCTTCTCGATCGAGTATATCGAAGCGAAAAGCCAGAACTGCCGACAGGACAATTGACACCGCACCGAGCGATGCGATCACCGGCTTGAAGGAATAATCCCAGGACAAACCGAGCCACAGCGCGACCAGAACAGTGATCAATCCTAGAAAATAGCCCACGCGCCCAGTCGCTCCGGTTTCGAACATCTTGCTCAGACGGGGAATTAGAACCGGATTCAGGGTTTGACCACCCTAAACCGACCACTCAGGTGCGAAAATTTCAGCTAGTTGCCAAATACGAGGCTGGCGGTTCGACGTGCAGCCGAGAACGCCGATTCATCATTCGCATGGGTCGCCTCGTCGCTGGCGGGCTGTCCCTGAGCGGGTGAATAAGACGACGACAGAGACCAATTCCAGTATCTCAGCGTCGTCTGCGCTTTCGCCACGCTCAGTAGATCATACGTCTCGATCAGATGCGCGTAGAGCATGTGCGGTTCTCCATCGTCGCCCTCGAGCGGACGTTTCAGAGAAATCCATAGGTTTTGAAGGGACGGCTTTTTAAGCCCGGTCGCTTTGCACAGGACTGCAATCCCCTCGCCGCCCGTATCGCTCAGTATTTTTGCGCTCGTAACTGGCTTGATCCCGGCAAGATAGCCGATTTCCTCCACCATTTCCGGCGTCATACCCATTGTTGCAGCGGTTTCGATCGCTGCTTCCAGACTATCGAACTCGCTGCGTTCAATCGCCTGTCGATTTCGCTGACGGCGCTCGATCAGTTGCAGGGTCTTGCGCGCGACGGGGTCCGACCACCCTTCTTTGGCAGCGATCGCGAACACATCCGCACACATGCCGACCATTTCCGCGCGATCAGCCGCATGACGCTGCAGGATGGTGCGCCGTGTGTCACGATTGGACCACCAGAACATCGCCATGGCCTGCGCAGGTTTCAGCTCGAGACGTGTGATCAGCAGGCTGCTAAGATCGCCTTCCTTTCGCGACCGCTCGACGAGAACATCGATCGCGGTCTCCGAAAGCTCAGCGCCCTTGTTCTGCACAAGTGCTTTGACGACGCTGACTTCACCGCGCCGCGCAAGTTGATCGCAAACCACGGTCGGGACGCTCTTGCGCTTGGCGATGAGCATTCGATGGTCTGAGGTAACCTGATCGACAATTTCCAAAAGATCGGAACTGTCGAAGGACGGACTTTCCTCCAGTAACGGACGAGCGATATCGATATTGCATTGTGCCAGATACCTGAGCAGGCGACGCGGCGCATCTTTGAGGGTCGCGATCCGCTTGGCGCAGAGCAGCCGATCAGAATCAGTCGCGTGAAACAACATGTCCAGCAGGATATCGCCGCCCATGGACCGGTCCTGCGGTGCCACTTGGGATGCGGGCATCGCAATAAAATCGATCAAACGGCGCAGCAGCGTGCGCCGTGCCAACCCACCCTTGGCTGCGTGATCTTCTAGTGAAACTGGATCGCTCATGCGCTCTCGCCGAAACTTAACTCAGCGAAAGTGGCCGAAAACCGTTAATATTCTAATGAGAATTGAGTCAGCGTTTTCGAGGGTGAATGACGAACAATAGCATGCTCGCCGCCAGCATCGCGATGGCGAGTGCAAACAATTGTCCACCATCCGTCCCGGCCCCGGCTGCAAGCGATGTTGGCACTTCGCGCCCGAGAATATCCGGCATCATGTGGAACGCGACGGCGCCGGCCAGAACCAGGAACGATAGTCCCGCGCCGGTTCGGCGTGTCATCGGCAAGAGCAACAGCAAAGCCGCCAACAATTCAGCGATCGCTACGACGACTCGCCCTGTCGGCTCGAACAATGGAATCTGCGTATTTGCAGCAATCGTCGCAAAGACAATGTTCTGTCCCGGAGGATCAAAAAGCTTGACCGACCCTTCCGGCGGATTGGGCAACGGATGAATGGTTGCCTGCAGAAACATGAAAATCAGAAAAAGAGCCAGCCCCCAACTTCCCACAAGACGCATGGCCCGCATAATTGTGTCTCCTCACGGCACTAAGGAGACACGCCTAGCATGGCGATGTGGCAGCTCCAAGACGCAGCTGTTAAGACTCCGGACATTTCCTGTTGCACGATCGCAAATCGCACGACAGTTTGCAGGGCTGGGAAATAGGGCAGACGAGTTATGAGCGAAACGCCGGAACCGGCTGAAAATCTGGAAGATCCGGACATTCTGGAGGAAGCCCGTTCACCCTTGAGCGGCATGGGGTCTGCGATGAGCGCTGGGGCCTCTTTGCTGGAAACGGCCCAATCCATGATGGCACAAAAAGCGCGCCGCGGCGTCAAAGTTGAATTACCGGCCTATCTGTCCGTGCAAGCCACTTGGTTCATCGCCTTCGGCCTGCAGATGGTCTTGTTTCCATATCTGATCACCAACAAACTGGGGCTGGGGGGCACGGAACTCGGTTTCGCCAATCTTGCTCTGTCTGGCCCGTCTGTGATCTTCCTGTTGCTCGGCGGGGTTGTGGCAGAGCGCGCCTCCGGTAAGCCTCTCTTGATGATCCTGCATGTGTTCGCAGCCGTTCCCGCTTTCGGATTGGCGTTCGCGCTCGCGACCGATAATCTGACTTATCCGTACATGATTGCTTATGGCCTGGCGCTCGGCACTGTCGGAGCGTTCATGATGCCCGCTCGGGATTCGATCCTGAACGAGGTGGTCGAGCGCCGTGGCCGCGTCGGATCAGGCGTCACCCTGCAACAGGGCGTCGCGTTCGCAACACTCGCTCAGTTCGCGGCGCAGATTACGGGGCTGATCCTGGGCGGGTATGCCGACAAGATGACCAAAATGCCGGAATGGCTCGGCGGCTTCGGTGTCGGACCAATTGATAGCTGGTTTCTGATGGCCCTGCAGGGTGCCGTCGTGGCAACCGGTGCCTTGCTGGCCTTCTTCCTGGCCAAAGGGCGCAAAGTTAAAACGGGCCGATCCGGTTTCGGAGCCGCTTTTGGCGATATTGGTGAGGGTTTCAAAGTCGTTGCGGCTGAACCCAAACTCTGGGCCATGACGGTGCTGATGTTTGGCGTCGGTATTTTCGTGATCGGCGCGTTTCTTGTCGTCTTACCTATCATCAACCGGGACGTTTACGGCCTGTCGGGCGACGGCATCCGTGACATGTTCGTGACCTTCTGGCTTGGCGCGTTTGTGTCTTCGGTGGCACTCTCACTGTTCAAGAATATCAAGCGCCAGGGGCGATTGCTGCTCGTCGCGCAGCTTCTGGGTTCGCTCGCCATCCTGCCGATGATGACGAAGATTCCGCACGAGGCGTTTCTGCTGATTGTCTTCATCTGGGGGCTGTCCGCCGGGGTCTCGATCGCCATGAGCCGGTCTATCGTTCAGGACGCCGCACCGAAGGACCAGTTGGCGCGCGTCCTATCCATCTATCAACTGGGTTTCATGGCCGGCGCACCTTTTGGTGCAGCCATTATGGGCTGGCTGGTCGATGCTTTCGGACCGTACAAAATTGCGATTGTCCCTGCCGCAGGCATGACGGTCCTGATCCTCTGGATGGCGCTCAGAACGCCGATCTGGAATCTCAAGAACGACGCGTTCAAACCGAAATCACCTCAATAGGCGCTGCGGTGGGGGGCGCCCCGCGCGGACGGATTTCGGAGCGTACGGACTGCTGCACTTTTCTGAAAAAAATCTCGTCTATGACTGTTGACGACGCAGGCCTGCAGTCCTACCTGCACGCCATCGTTAGCACTCTAACGGTGCGAGTGCTAATACTCGGATCCTGCTGACGAAACAAACAACTGAAACTGACGAACAAGAGGGTTTCCCATGAAGTTCCGTCCACTTGGCGACCGTGTACTGGTCCGCCGCGTTGAAGAAGCCACCAAAACCGCTGGTGGCATTATCATTCCAGACACCGCTACCGAAAAGCCGCAAGAGGGCGAAGTCCTTGCTGTCGGCAATGGCGCGATTGGCGACGACAATGAGCGTATTGCGCTCGACGTGAAGCCTGGCGACAAAATCCTGTTCGGCAAATGGGGTGGTACCGAGGTCAAGATCGACGGTGAAGACCTGCTGATCATGAAAGAAAGCGACATCATGGGCGTAATCGAAGGCTAAGCCTCGACCGCTCCTCGCTTCTCAATATCAATTCTAGAATGAAGGCTTCCCAACCATGGCTGCCA
>JANSXJ010000209.1 GCA_024743015.1 Hyphomonas sp.
AGACGCCCATGAAACGCACATTCCAGCCAAGCCGCCTGAAGCGCGCCCGTACACACGGCTTCCGCTCGCGTATGGCAACCAAAAACGGCCGCAAGGTCCTGGCCCGCCGTCGTGCGAAAGGCCGCAAGGTTCTGTCTGCTTAAGACTGAACCGCCACGGGTTTCCCATGGCAAACAAAGACACATCCGAAACTGGGGTCGTTCGTCTCAAGACGCGGCCCCAGTTTCTTTTTGTTCGGGGGGGGCAGTCCGAGCGTCGCAAGTCCGTCGTTGTGCAGGCCCGCCTGCGCAAGGGCTCTGCCCGGATCGGTGCCGGTTTCACGGCGACAAAGAAGATCGGAAACGCGGTTGTGCGAAGCCGGGCCAAGCGCCGTCTCCGCGAAGCGTCCCGCCAACTTCTGCCCCTTCACGGAAAGCTTGGCGCTGACTATGTGTTCATAGCCCGAATGGATACTGCGACGATTGGCTGGCAGCGCCTGCTTGACGATATGGAAAGCGCGCTGATAAGCCTCGCCGAACAAATCTCAGCGGGGACAGGATCAGCCTGACCCCTCTTTTTATATTTGCAGGATACGAACTGCCCATGTTGCCCAATCAACAAAACGGTATGGACCCCCAGGACCAGCGCAATTTCATCATCGCCATGGCGCTGATGATTGTTTTTGTGTTCGGCTATCAGGCCTTCGTCCTGGACCCCGCGGCCAAACGCGCGGCCGAGCAGAGAGAAGCTGCCGCGGCAGAGGCCGGAATTACCAATACAGTCGATTCCACGACGCCTGGATCCGACATCGTGGTGGATGCTGCTCCCGGCGCGCCTGAATCAATCGAAGACGCGCTGTCTGAAACGGATCGTATTTCGTTCGACATGAACCGCGTTGATGGTTCGATTCTGCTGAAAACCTCCGAGATCGATGATCTTAATCTGAAAGATCACTACAAGACCGTCGCGCGCGAGGAAGAATTACGTCTGCTGCGGCCGCGTACGACGCTAGAAGGCAAGACGAGCGGCTATTCGGCGACCTGGAACTGGAGCGTCCTGAACGATAGCGACCCGCAAAATCCGACCTATTTCCAGGTTCTTCGCCCGGAAGATTCCTGGGCCGCGTCCACAGACGCCATCACCAATGGCGAAACGGTGACGCTGAACTTTGAACGCGGCGGCCTTGCGATCGAGCGGGTCATCTCGATCGATGAAGATTACATGTTCACGTTTCAGGACACGATCACCAATAACTCTGCGCGCGCCTTCACGCTAAGCCCGAACGGGTATGTCCGGCGGTATGGTGCATGGAAGGATTTCCTCGAAGAAACCGACCCGGGTTCGTCTCGCAAAATGGGTCTGGCCCACCAGGGCCTGATCGGCGTCTTCGATAATAGTCTGACGCTGCGCAACTATAAGAACCTGTCCAAGAACAAAGGCATTAAGGATGCTGACCAGACCGGCTTCCGATCCGCAGAAGAAGGTGGCTGGATCGGACTGACCGACATGTACTGGATGGCCGCCCTGATCCCTGAACAGGGCCGCACCTGGCGCTCTCGCGTCCAGCAGAAAGAAAACCTGCTGGAGCTTGTTGTTGACGCGCAGGATGTGCAGATCCCGGCAGGCCAGTCGATCACGATCTCCAATCAGATTTTTGCTGGCGCCAAGGAATACAATGTCGTGCGCGGCTATAAGGCTGACGGCGTGCCGCGCTTTGATGACTCCATCGATTGGGGTAACATTCTCTATTATATCACCCGTCCTTTCTTCGCCTTGCTCAATTGGCTGAAGACGCAGATCGGTTCGTTTGGCTGGGCCATTCTGGCACTCACCGTGATCGTCCGCGCGCCTCTGATCCCGCTCTACAATCAGAGCTACAAATCGATGGCCAAGATGAAGAAGCTGGCCGAGCCGATGAAAGAAATCCAGGAGCGCTTCAAGGGTGACCCGCAACGGCGTCAGCAGGAAGTCATGAAGCTGTATCAGCGCGAAAAGGCCAATCCGCTGGCGGGCTGCGTGCCGATCTTGTTCACGATCCCGGTCTTCTTCGCGCTCTATAAGACGCTGTATGTGACAATCGAGATGCGCCATACGGCGTTCTGGTTCATCGGCGACTTGTCGGCGCCCGACCCGACCGCCATCGGCAACCTGTTTGGCCTGCTGCCTTGGGCCGCTGCAGATGTGAAGGCGATCCCGCTCCTCGGCTTTGTGATCGGGATCGGCATCCTGCCTATCCTCTATGGAGTGACCATGGCCGCGATCCAGGCGCTGTCGCCACCGCCGCCAGATCCAACCCAGCGCACAATCATGATGGCTTTGCCATTCGTCTTCATGTTCGTCTTTGGCGGATTTGCAGCGGGCCTCGTGCTCTACTGGGTGTGGTCGAACGTTCTGTCCTTGCTGCAGCAATATTTCATCATGCGGAGGAACGGGGTCGAGACCCAGTTCGACAAGCTGATAAAGCGATTAATCGGGCGGGGCTCATCAACCCCGGCAGAGTAGATGGCCAACGCGCCAACATTTTCCGAAGAGGCCCTCGAAGCGGGCCGCAAGCTTTGCGTCGGGCCGGTCGAATTCGTGCTCGGCGCCGCCAGCCTGCACCAGCTCCCGGAAGGAAACAGGCCCGAAATCGCCTTTGCCGGACGCTCCAATGTCGGCAAATCGTCGCTTATCAATGCAGTCCTCAACCGCAAGAATTTGGCGCGGTCATCGGCCGAACCCGGGAAAACGCGAGAGCTCAACTATTTCGATGTCGGCCCGGGCAAGCTCTGGCTCGTCGACCTGCCCGGATTTGGCTATGCAAAGGTCTCGCGCGACCAGCAGGCCAAATGGGTCCAGCTGACCAAGCGCTATCTGCGTGGACGGGCCAACCTTCGCCGTGTGTTTCTGCTCGTGGATAGCCGCCGGGGTCTGATGGAGACTGATCTGGAGACCATGGCGATGCTCGACACCGCTGCGGTCAATTACCAGATCGTGCTGACCAAGGCCGACAAGATCAAAAAGAGCGAACTTGATGCCGTGACAGCCAAGATTGAGGCAAAACTCAAGAAAAACCCTGCGGCGCACCCGATTCCGCGTGTGACCTCGTCCGAAAAGGGCTATGGAATCCCTGAACTCAGAGCCGAGATCGGACAATTGGCGGAGGGCTAGTCATGTCAGTTCGCATTCAGAGCGCCAATCTGGAAACGCCGGAATTTGCTGCTTTGATCGATACCCATGCTAAGCTGATGCTGAGCCTGTCGCCCCCAGGCAGTTGTCACTTCCTGCCCATGGATGGCTTGAAACGCCCGGATGTCACCGTCTGGGAGATGCGCGAGGGTGATGCGCTGATCGGCTGCGGCGCGCTGCAGCATCTGTCGGACACCCATGGCGAGGTAAAATCCATGCACACGCTGGCGCGCTATCGCGGTGCGGGCCTCGGGCGCAAGATGCTGGAGCACGTGATCGCCGTCGCGAAGGAGCGAGGGTATGACCGTCTCAGCCTGGAGACGGGCAGCATGGATGGGTTCAAACCCTCCCGCATGCTCTACCAAAGCTTCGGATTTGAGCTCTGTCCGCCTTTCGGAGACTATGTCGAAGATCCGCACAGCGTGTTCATGACCCGAACAATGTAGACGGCGCTGACACCTGCGCACGCAGGTGTCCAGAGAACGATGTTCACCCGAGGACGAGTGGGACAACCGGTCCCTGGATACCTGCCTGCGCAGGTATCGCCGGTATAATGACATGTATCTATGCGGGTTTCGCCCGAGATTGCCGTTCCAATCCACTCCAAATCCAGCTAAGAGCCTGCGCCATGTCTGACGCTCCCTTGCCCCCTGCCCAATTGACCGCCGAAACGCTGTCTGAAGCCCTGCCTTATATTCAGCGCTATGCTGGCCGCACAGTGGTGATCAAGTATGGCGGCCACGCCATGGTGGATGAGGCGCTGTCGGAAGCGTTTGCCAGAGACGTCGTCTTGCTCAAGCATCTGGGCGCCAACCCGGTCGTGGTGCATGGCGGCGGCCCGCAAATTGCCAATCTACTCGAACGGCTGGGCATCCAGTCCGAGTTTCGAGATGGTCTGCGCGTCACCGATGACGCGACGATGGAAGCGGTTGAAATGGTGCTGTCAGGCCCGATCAACAAGACGATCGTGCGCGCCATTAACGCCGCCGGCGGCAAGGCGGTAGGCCTCTCCGGTGCAGATGGAGACCTGATGCGAGTCAGCAAGGCGACACGCACCACGCGGGATGCCTCCAGCGAAATCGAGAAAGTCGTTGATCTCGGCTATGTCGGCGAACCTGAAAAAATTGACATCTCGGTTCTCGCGGCACTGATGGACAGCGAAAAAGCCATCATTCCTGTCATCGCCCCCGTCGGTGTTGGCGAGGATGGCCGGCGCTACAATGTCAACGCAGATACGGCTGCGGGAGCTGTGGCAGCGGCGCTTCAGGCGAAGCGCTTATTGCTGCTCACCGATGTTGCGGGCGTCCTCGATAAACAGGGAAAGCTGATCCGTGAGATCCGGCGTGACCAAGTTGACAGCCTGATGGAAGATGGCACGATCTCAGGCGGGATGATTCCGAAGCTTGAAACGGCGGCAAAAGCCGTCAACATGGGCGTTGGCGGGGCAGTAATTCTCGATGGGCGTGCCAAACATGCCCTTCTCATGGAGCTGTTCACAGAACATGGCGCAGGTACCTTTGTTTACTAAGATATTCCTCGGAATTTTCGCGATCGCGTTAACCAGTGTTTTACCCGTCACCGCGTCCGCGCAGGCAAATTCCGACGGCTGGGAAGTCTGCAACGACTCCAGTTACATCATCGAAGCCGCAACCGGCCGCTATGAAGGCCAGGGCGTGGTGGTTCAGGGCTGGAAACGCCTGCGCCCCGGTGCCTGCGAAAAGGTTATCGAGGGTCCGCTCCAGCCGGGTATTCATTACCTGTTCGGACGCTCATCGACGGCCCATCGCGGCGGTCGTAAGGTCTGGGCTGGCAAGAGCAATCTCTGCATCGATCCAACCGGAAGCTTCGCCGTCGAGAACATCCCGAACTGTTCGGTGATGGGTCTTGAATCGCGAGAATTTCGCCCCGTCCTGATCGAGAGCTCGAAACGCTGGCGCACCAGTTTCACCGAAACCGACAAGCGCAACCTGGAGCAGGCGAGCGCCGCAAGGGGTTCAGCGCCTGCTCGACAATGCCGGGGTCTATTCCGGCCGGATCGACGGCTATCTCGGTCGCAAGACGAGGGCGGCGATTGGGGATTTCCTGTCCTCCAAGGGGCTCGATGCGAGCACTTCTGATGCCGACCTGATGGATATTCTGGAGCAGACCGCGATTGAGCGCGCCCGAAATGTCGGACTGACCTTCTGCAACCGAACCAACAAGCGGATCTGGAGCGCGATGGCTCGCCGCCGCGGTGAAGGATGGGAGAGCCGGGGTTGGTGGCTCCTCGAAGCAGGCGGCTGCGCGCGCGTCATCGACGAACCGCTCTTGCAAGCCGGCCTTTTCGCTTATGCGGAAATGGAAACCGGAGACGGCGAAATCCGCACCCTGACCAAAGGCAGCGACACGTTCTGCGTCTCAAAAGCCAAATTCGCGATCACCGGACGCGAAGCCTGCGAGGAGGCCGCGTATCGGACGGGCCGTTTTGTGGCGACACCCGCGCCCGTCAACCGCAAGCTGGTGTTCGAGTTTTTCGAACGCGACTTCGGGGACCCGATTGATGCCAGCTGACGGCGAGCGAACGGCGTCAACGCTCATCGATCGGCAAGTCTGGGTCTTCGACCTCGACAATACGCTCTATCCAGCCGAGTGCGATCTCTTTGCCGAGATTGACCAGCGCATGACGGATTTCGTCGCGCGCTTCCTGCGACTGCCTCGCGAAGAAGCCCGAGCGACCCAGAAACGCTATTATGCTGAGCATGGCACGACGCTCAACGGGTTGATGTCCATGCATGGGATGGAGCCGGACGAGTTCCTCTCGCACGTCCATGAAATCGACTTATCACCCTTGCCCCGCACGCCGGACCTGGCGGAGGCCATTCGGGCGCTGCCCGGTCGTAAGTTCGTCTATACCAATGGCTCACGCGGCCATGCCCGCCGGGTCACCGATTATATGGGCCTCGGCGACGTGTTTGACGGGCAGTTTGCGATTGAAGACAGCCACTTCAAACCCAAGCCGGATCTGTCATCTTATGAAGCGTTCAATCGGCTGTTCGGCATTACTCCGAATGAAGCGGTTTTTTTCGAAGACCTCGCCCGCAACCTCGCTCCAGCACATGACATGGGGTACACCACGGTCCTGGTCCAATCTGATAAGGATTGGAGCCATGAGCCTGCGGCAGCCCGTCCCGCTGGAATAGGGGATGACCTGCCCCCACATATCGACTATGTGACGCGCGACCTCACTGAGTTCCTGCGTTCGATCAACGCCTGAACGACGACTAGAAAGACGACAAGACGATGCCTGACCGCTTAGCCGCTCTCATCAATGCTGCCTGGGAAGAACGCTCTGACCTCAACACGGAAACCCAGGGTGAAATCCGCGAGGCTGTAGAAGCCTCCCTATCCCTGCTCGATAGCGGCGAAGTGCGCGTCGCGGCACCTGATGGC
>JANSXJ010000070.1 GCA_024743015.1 Hyphomonas sp.
AAGCAAAATCCCGTCTCCTCCAGTTTGACTATGCCGGGGCCGAAGAAGCTTTCCGCGCATTTCTGGCCAGATTTGGCGATGATCCGCAGGCCGGCGAAGCGCAATACTGGCTGGCGGAAGTCCTGTACCAGCAAGAAGCATATGCCGAATCGGGTGCCGCCTACACGGACATGATCCGGTCCTATCCCGACGATCCTCGCGCGCCAGAAGCGCTGGCCAAACTCGCGCGTTCAATGCGGCTTGTGGGCGATACGGAACAGGCCTGCAATGCGCTCGACCTGCTGCCACAACGCTATCCGAACGCTTCTGGCGTCACGCGCAACCTGGCCGCCGGTGAGCGGGTTCGCTCCGGGTGCGAGAATAGCTAGATCTCGTGAAGCTCGGCGCTGACTTTGATGCGCTGATCGCGCGATTCTCCCCAAACACAGACCAATCTTTGGCAATCGCGGTCTCGGGCGGCAGCGATTCGCTGGCTTTGCTGTCCCTGACAGATGCATGGGCGGCGAAGCATCAACGGGCGCTCATCATATTCACAGTTGATCATCAGCTGCGCCCAGAGGCTAAATCCGAAGCGGCGTCTGTCGCGAGGCTGGCCTCAGAGCTCGGTCACAAACATCAAACGCTCATTTGGGAGGACCCGAAAGCGTCCCAGAGTGCCGCTCGCGACGCGCGGTACCGTCTCATCTGCTCAGCGATGCATGACCACGGAGCGTCGTCTCTTCTGCTCGGTCACACACTGGATGATGTCGTCGAAACCGCGCTCATCCGGAGGCGGCGCGGCGTCCGGGAAACGAGCATTGCGGGACCCGCATTGGCGTCTCCGGCACCGGTTTGGCCTGACGGACGCGGTATTTCCCTGCTCAGGCCCCTGATCAAGACATCCCGCCAGACGCTTCAGGCACATTTACGGCACCGAGAATGGGCCTGGGCGGACGATCCCTCAAATCACTCCAGCGCATTTGAACGCGTCAAAGTCCGGAAGTTTCTGGATCGCCATCCGCGACTAAAATCGCAAAGCATTCGCTTTGTCCGCGCGCTTCAGGACCAGCGATATCTTGATGATCTCGCGCTCGGGCGTGGGTTAGTGCAGGTTCGTGTGCATCCTGACAGCTTGATCGAAATGAATGATCCGGATGCATCGCCGCGCGCCTTGTCTGTGCTGTGTCGGTGCGCCAGCGGGACCGCGTCAGAACCTCGTGCCAGCGCGATGCGTGAGCTGGTGGCCCGGCTTGATATCCCCGGAACGCGTCAAACGCTGGGAGGCGCATGGATTCAGAAGACAGCAAACGGGTTTCTGATCGGCCGCGACCCTGGGAGTGTTCCGAAGGCAAACACTGGCGACATATTTGACGGTCGTTTTGTCCGATCTGAAGGTGCCAGCTTACCTGACCCTTGCGATCAAGGCTTTCTGGTTCGGCACGCATCACCTTCATGCGGTGACTGGCGCGAGATTGTTTCTGAGCGACTGGCCCATATGGCGCTCTGCTATCAGACCCCGTCGCTCAACCCGGTCGAGACGGAATAGCGTTTACGTCGCCAACGGCCCGACTTCGAGCACGTCCTCGACGGTCCGCAAGCCAGGCTTCGGACTGTTGACGAGCACGGCCATATTGCCCGGTGCGTGCTGATTATCGAGCATTTTCTCATGCGCTGCCGGAATGTCCGCCCAGGCGAACACTTCGGACATGCACGGATCGATGCGCCGGTCGATGACGAGCTGGTTGGCGGCCGAAGCCTGTTTCAGGTTCGCGAAGTGCGAGCCTTGCACGCGCTTCTGCCGCATCCACAGGAACCGGGCGTCCATCGTCAGATTGAAGCCCGTCGTCCCGGCGCAGATCACTACCATGCCGCCGCGTTTGACGACAAAGACCGAGACCGGGAAGGTCGATTCGCCGGGGTGTTCAAACACGATGTCGACATCCTTGCGGCCAGTAATCTCCCAGATCGCTTTTCCAAACTTGCGGCTTTCACGCATATAATCATTGAATTCGGGCCCATTGACCGTTGGGAGCTGGCCCCAGCAGTTGAAATCCTTGCGATTGATGACACCCTTCGCGCCCATCGAGTAGACGAAATCCTTCTTGTCGTCAGAACCGACAACGCCGATTGCGTGCGCCCCCGTGACCGCACAAAGCTGAACTCCGAAACTCCCCAGACCGCCAGATGCCCCCCAGACGAGGACATTATTTCCCGGCTTCACAATGTGCGGTCGATGCCCGAACAGCATGCGATAGGCCGTTGCCAGGGTCAGCGTGTAGCAAGCGCTCTCTTCCCAGGTCAGATGTTTGGGGCGGGGCATGCATTGTCGCGCCTGAACCCGGCAGAATTGCGCGAATGACCCATCCGGCGTTTCATAGCCCCAGATACGCTGGCTCGGCGAGAACATCGGGTCGCCGCCATTGCACTCCTCGTCATCCCCATCGTCCTGATTACAGTGGATCACCACTTCATCACCCGGCTTCACGCGGGTCACTTTACGGCCTACCGCCCAGACAATTCCAGACGCATCCGATCCGGCAATATGATACTCGGCTTTGTGTACATCAAAGGGCGATATGGGCTCGCCCAGCCCGGCCCAGATACCATTATAATTCACGCCCGCCGCCATCACGAAGACCAGCACTTCGTCGCTATCGATTTCCGGCACAGGGACTTGCTCAATCTGCATCGCCGTCGCTGGTCGTCCGTGCCGCTCGCGGCGTATCGCCCAGGCATGCATGAGCTTTGGAACATGAAATTCCGGCGGGATCTCTCCGATCGCGTAGAGATCTTTTTGTTCGCGGGATTTGGTCTTCGCGTCACCTGCCATTCTATCCTCCGTCGGCACTGCGCGCGGCGGCATAAGCGTCTTCACAGGCCTTACAATTCGCGCCAGACTGGACCACGACTTGGAGTGTGGCAAGGAATTTTTGTGCGATGCAACATGCCCCGTTTGGGACGCCCGGCGCCCAGCCAAAACCCCGTATCGGCACCTGGGTTTTTCTGAACGACGACTTTATTGCGGCGCAGGATGCGCGCGTATCGGTGAACGATCGCGGCTTTTTGTTCGCACACGCCGCCTATGAGGTTACCGCCGTTTATAATGGCAAGCTGATCGACTTCGACCATCACATGTTGCGGATGGAGCGGACACTTGCCGGGATTGAAATTCCGCAGCCTGCAGTCGATTTTGCGCACCTTCATGAGGAGATGATCGCCCGAAATGAGCTGCGCGAAGGTCTGGTCTATGTGCAGGTCACAGCGGGCGACCCGGGACCTCGCGACTATTATGGCCCGGAAGTATTCGAGCCGACGGTCTATATGTTTTCCACCCACAAGAGCCTCATCGGAGATGTGGCGCGAACGGGACTGACTGCAATCACTTATGAGGATACGCGGTGGCAACGCCGCGATCTCAAAACCACGCAATTGCTGACGCAAACGCTCGCTTATCGTGCTGCTCGCCGCGCCGGGGCCGATACAGCCATCCTGCACGAAGCGGGAATGGTGACGGAAGCCGCATCTGCGAACCTCTGGATCGTGACTGCAGACGGCAGGCTCGTCACCCGGGATTTGTCGTCCGCTCTCTTGCCAGGCATTACGCGCGGCCGACTGGTCGATCTGCTCGGCTCTGACGGTCACCGGATTGAGGAACGCGCGTTTTCACTACAGGAGCTCGGCAGCGCGGTAGAGGCGTTCACCAGCTCTACGGGTGTGGTCATCGCGCCTGTGCTCAGTATCGACGGAGTACCCGTCGGGTCGGGAGCGCCAGGACCGGTTACGCGCAAAGTCCAGGCGGCGTATTATCAATATATCGGCGCGGATATTTCCAAGCTGGACTGGCTATAGATCTTTTGGATCAGGCTCGGGATCGATCACTTCACCATCTACAGTGAAGGCGTCATCTTCAGCGTTATGTCCGTTTTGGGCCGCTTGCATTTGAGCCATCATTTCCTGCATCTGGCCCATCATTCCCGCCATCTGGCTCATTCCGATCCGCGCTGAAACCCAGGCGCACATGACAGCCAGAATCGTCGGAACGATCAGGTAGACCGTATCGGAAACCATTAGCTGAGGCTCAAACTCCGTCGTCTTGAACACGGCCGCGATCCACGCTGCCAGGCCGAATGCAAGACCATACCCGACGAGCCCAATGGCGAACCGGCGACCGACGCCGCGGAAGATATTTGGGGGATTGGGTGGAGCGTCAGGTGACAGCACGGATTGCAAATCGGTCACCGGCGACGGGCTCACCTTTCGGATAAGGATGGTCGTCAGAGTTGCGACAAGGGTGAGGAGGGGAATCAACAAGACGCTGCGGTTCATCACTCCCGCCACTATCGCTGCAACCAGGAATGAAATGGGCCCCGCCAGGCGGAGAAGGATCGGAACAAGAAACGAAGTGGGCATGAGAGGCTCGATTTAGCAACGCGCCCACCGTTACCGCGCTTACACGATCGCTGGCAATCCACGCGGCCTGGATTTCACCACCGACCGAATTTTCAAGAGCAGGATAATTGTCGCAAACAGCAATGTGATCGCATTGGCCAATATGATGGGCAAGCTCGCTTGCAGGATGCCATAGATCAACCAACCCGCGACGCCGGTGGTGAACATGGCATACATGGTCAGGGATATGCCGCTCGTCTGGCCGGAGCGCACAACCATCAGCGTTTGCGGCAAGAAGGAAAGCGTGGTGAGAATGGCTGCAACCAGTCCAATAATGTCTACCATGTTGATGAACTCCAGATACCGCGCTCTTGTATCACAGGGCACGACTCTCAACTTCGCATAACCCACCAATACTATCATGCATAAACGCATGGGTTACCCTTCCCGTTGGAGACCCTTGCGAGGCGAGGCGTCTTAGATCATGTTGCGGCGCAATATGACTGTGGAGGACGCCTTGGCAGATACCGAATACCAACATGAGCCGGACCGTCCGTGGATCTTTCGGACCTATGCAGGCCACTCCACGGCGCTGAAATCCAACGAGCTCTACCGGCGCAACCTTTCAAAAGGTCAGACCGGGCTATCCATCGCGTTCGATCTGCCCACGCAGACCGCGTATGATGCCGATCATATTCTCGCCCGCGGTGAAGTCGGGAAAGTTGGCGTACCCGTCGGGCATCTCGGCGACATGCGGGTTCTGTTCGACCAATTGCCGCTGGAAGAGATGAACACCTCGATGACCATTAACGCGCCGGCCGCCTGGCTGTTGTCGCTCTATGTGGCGCTGGCGGATGAACGCGGAGACGACCGCTCAAAGCTGCGCGGCACGACGCAAAACGACATCATCAAGGAATATCTCTCTCGTGGCACCTATGTGTTCCCGCCGCAGCCCAGCATGCGCCTGATCAGTGACATGATCAGTTGGTGCTACACAGAAGTTCCCAAGTGGAATCCCATGAACGTGTGTTCCTATCACTTGCAGGAAGCAGGCGCGACGCCGGAGCAGGAACTCGCCTATGCACTGGCCACGGCGTGTGCGGTTCTGGATGCGGTGAAACAGGGCGGACAAGTGCCGGAAGAAGATTTCCCGACGGTGTTCGGACGCATTTCTTTCTTCGTCAATGCGGGTGTGCGCTTCGTCACAGAGCTTTGCAAAATGCGGGCATTTGTTGACCTCTGGGAGGAGATTGGCCGCGATCGCTATGGCGTGACCGATCCGAAAGCCCTACGGTTCCGCTATGGTGTCCAGGTCAACTCGCTCGGACTGACCGAGCCTCAACCGGAGAATAATGTTTACCGCATTCTGATCGAGGCGCTGGCTGTCACATTGTCCAAGCGCGCCCGCTGCCGCGCCTTGCAATTACCAGCCTGGAATGAAGCGCTCGGCCTGCCGCGGCCATGGGATCAGCAATGGTCGCTTCGCATGCAGCAGATCCTCGCCTTCGAAACCGACCTGCTTGAATATGAAGACTTGTTCGATGGCAGCCATGTGATCGAAAAGAAAACCAATGATCTGAGCGCGCAGGCTCGCGCCGAACTTGCGAAAATCGACAGTATGGGCGGCGCTGTGGATGCCGTGGGCTATATGAAAGAAAGCCTCGTCGGCGCGCATATTGACCGCGTACGCGGTATCGAGAGCGGTGACTTGAAAGTCATCGGCGTAAACGCCTTCACGCAAACCGAGGACAGCCCGCTCGGCGCGGGCAATGATGCGATCGAAACCGTCGATCCCATGGTCGAACGCCAGCAAGTAGAAGCCTTGCGCAAATGGCGCGCAGAGCGGGATGCGGGGCGGGTTGAGGCTGCGCTCATCGCCCTCAAGGAGGCTGCTGCATCCGGCGCAAACATCATGGAACCGAGCATCGAAGCAGCCAAGGCAGGTGCGACATCCGGGGAATGGGGCGGCACCCTGCGCGAAGTGTTCGGAGAGTATCGCGGCCCAACCGGGGTCGCAGTTGTCATTGAAACCGGCGGCGATGAGGCGATTGAAGCGACGAAGACCAAAGTCAAAGCACTCTCGGAACGTCTGGGTCGTGATCTCACCTACGTTCTGGGCAAACCAGGTCTGGACGGACACTCAAATGGTGCCGAACAGATTGCCGCGCGCGCCCGGGCCTGCGGCATGCAAGTGGTCTATGAAGGGATCCGGTTCACCCCGGCAGAAATCGTGGCCCAGGCAAAGGCAGCGGAGGCACATGTGATTGGCCTCTCCATTCTTTCCGGAAGCCACCTGGATCTGGTGCGAGAAACACTGGCCGAGATGCAGAAAGCCGGCCTCGATCAGACGCCATTGGTCGTCGGCGGCATCATTCCGTTCGAGGATGAGCAAGCGCTTCGCCAAATGGGCGTGCGGCGAGTCTACACGCCGAAAGACTTTCAGATCACGGGCATCATGGAAGATGTGGTCGACGTGGTTGAGGCGGCCTGGTTGGGCTAGATCACCAGGGACCGAGCTTTCGAAACCGAATCTCTCTCAATTCTATGCTGCGTGACTTATCCGGCACCACGGGGCGCACAGAAATATAGTCAAACCCTCCGGGCGCCTCGAGCACCTTCTGCGGAATGTTCACTTCAGCGGTATAAGTATCCCAATCGGGCTTCAAATCGAATCGCGTCCATCCTGTGTCCCCGACAAACCCGGATGAATAATTGAACTCAAACGCCTGCGCGCCGCCATTATCACCGGGCTTTACCGTCAGTGAGATCCTCAGTTTCTGCCCGAAATACGCAGTCTTGAGGTCAGGGCCGAGACGAAAATGCGCATTCTCATGCACGCCAGACATCAGCGCGGATTCTTCTGCGCGAATGGTCAGGACGTCATTGTCGAGGTCAAGTTCATAGCCCTGGGCACCTTCCATTCGGCACAAATCGCCGCCATTGAGGATAATCAGGCTATAATCTGCCGGGCCCTCCGCTCCGCCAAACGGACCGCATTTGGGCTGAGTCCAACCCTGATACATTCCCGCGATCACCATGATCAAAACGACAAGAGCGACCAGCGGATAGAAGATGATGTCTCTCAACGCGTTGCTCCTGCGGCAATTTCAATGGCGGCGGGTAGCAATCCCGTCTCTCCTCTGATAGCAACGCCGCCAGCGAAACGCGACCCTGAACACTGCTTCAATCGCGTTTAGACTCATATTTAATGGATTGAACTCAATGCCCAAGCTCATTCTCACGCGTCACGGCCAGAGCCAATGGAACCTGGAAAATCGTTTTACCGGTTGGTGGGACGCCGATCTCACCGAAAAGGGCGAGGCGGAAGCGAGTAAGGGCGGTGTCCTCCTCAAGGAAAAAGGGCTCGAGCCGACTTTTGCCTTTACCAGTTACCAAACCCGCGCCATTCGCACGCTCTGGCTCAGCCTTGCGGCGATGGACCGCGCCTGGATCCCGGTCGAAAAGCACTGGCGCCTGAACGAGCGTCACTATGGCGGCCTCACCGGGCTCGACAAAGCTGAAACCGCCGAAAAGCACGGTAAGGACCAGGTGCACATCTGGCGTCGATCTTACGATATTCCGCCGCCACCGCTGGCGGCAGACAGCCCATACAATCTCGCGAATGATCCACGCTATCGCGGCGTGCCCGTGCCGGACGCGGAAAGCCTGAAGCTGACGCTCGAACGCGTGCTCCCCTATTGGGACAGCGCCATCCGGCCGATCCTGGAAGAGGGGCAAGACACCATCATTTCAGCGCACGGAAACTCCCTGCGCGCGCTGGTAAAACACCTGTTCCGCGTCGCTGATGACACGATCACCGGATTGGAAATCCCGACCGGCAATCCGCTGGTGATCGACCTGGATGGGACGTTGACGCCGATTTCCGCGGAATATCTCGACACGGACCGCGCCAAGGAGTTGCCGGATCTGCCATGAGCAAGACGCGGTTCATCCTGCGCGCGGCCTCACCTGATGGGATCGGCATTCTGGCCGACGTCATGGGTCAGCTCGCCAGCCATCGTGTGAGCGTCACGGAAAGTCATGACTTTGGTGATCCGCTAACTCAAAGATTTTTCATCTGGGCCAAATTCGAAGCAGAGCAAGGGTTCAACGAAACAGCCTTCACAGACGGCTTTTCGAAACTGGCCGAACGCCGGGAGATGGAGTGGTCTCTCAGATCGGAAAGCGATCGCCCAAACGCGCTCGTCATGGTCTCAAAAGGGGACCATTGCCTGAATGATCTTCTCTATCGCCACCGCCGGGGCAGGCTGGGTGCGAGCATTGTCGCTGTCGTCTCGAACCATACGGACGCCAAATGGCACGCAGATCGCCACGATTTACCGTTTCACCATGTCCCGGTGTCGAAAGACACCAAGGCTGAGGCGGAGCAGACCCTGCGAGACCTGATCGCCTCCTCCAGGGCAGATATGGTTGTACTGGCGCGCTATATGCAGATCCTATCGAACGAGCTCAGTCGCGAGCTGGAAGGGAGCTGCATCAATATCCACCATTCCGCCTTGCCCAGTTTCAAGGGGGCCCGGCCCTATCATCAGGCGCATGAGCGCGGTGTAAAACTCATGGGCGCGACCGCCCATTATGTCACCGCGGACCTGGATGAAGGCCCGATCATCGCTCAGGATGTCGCGCCCGTCGACCATCGCATGTCGGCTGAGCGCATGGCGGAGCTTGGCAAGGACATCGAGGCCCGCGTGCTTGCGCGCGCCGTGACGGCGCATGCTGAGGGCCGGGTCTTTCTCAATGGAAAACGCACGGTGGTGTTCGAGTGAGCGCCCATCGCAAACATATGGCGCGGGCGCTGGAACTGGCGCAGATGCAGCAGGGTCGCACCGGCAAGAACCCCAGCGTTGGCTGCGTGATCCTGGACCGAGACGCGCGCCTGCTCAGTGAAGCAGCGACCGGAGATGGTGGACGCCCACATGCAGAGCAGCTTGCGCTTTCGCGTGTTCCCGTCGGCGCCGCCGCGGGCGGCACGGCCTATGTCACGCTTGAACCCTGCCGGGAGCGCTCGACCAGTGAAGCGGCGTGTTCACAGCGTCTGATTGAAGCCGGAATTGCAAGAGTCATCATCGCGACGCCTGATCCTCACCCTCAGGGCAATGGTGGAATCGACCGTCTCAAAGCCGCAGGTCTGCAGGTTCAGATTGGTCTGATGCAAAGCGACGCGGATGTGATTTATGCAGACTTTTTCGCATCTTTGGACGCCGATTGAGGCGTGTCCCGCCAGGCACAACGCGCCAGGATGCTCGGTAAATACTGAAAAACTGACTTGACGTTAATCTTTGTAGTGTCAGCTTCAAAGTGAAAAGAGAGCAAATGGAACGGTCCCATGATCGGAATCGTTGTTGTCAGTCACGGAAGACTTGCGCAGGAATTGGTGCGCGCTGCGGAGCATGTAGTTGGCCCGCAGGATGCCTTTGAAGCACTTTCCATCGAAGCGGAAGACGATATTGATCAGCGCCGCGATGAGATCCGCGACACGGTCAAAGCCTGCAACAAAGGCAAGGGCGTCATCATCCTGACCGATATGTTTGGCGGCACGCCGTCCAATCTGGCGCTATCAAACCTGGCCGACGGCAAGGTCGATGTCATAGGCGGGGTAAACTTGCCCATGCTCATCCATCTTGCCCAGATCCGGAACGACCTGACGCTGGACGAGGCCGTGCTCGCCGCTAGCGACGCCGGAAAGCGGTATATTCGCATCGGATCGCAAATCATGAGCCGGACAAAATGACCGCTCAAACCCGCCTCGTCGAGATCGTCAATCGCAAGGGCCTCCACGCGCGCGCCTCCGCGAAACTCGCCGAGCTCGCGTTGAGCCTACCGGCGCTTGTCACGGTCACTTATGAAGGAGAAAGCGCAGACGCCCGCTCCATCATGGATCTGCTTTGTCTCGGCGCCGGGATTGGCAGCGAAGTTGAAATCAGCGCGGATGGCGACGATGCCGCGTTCGCCCTGAACCAGGTCGAAGCCCTTTTCAGCGATGGTTTTGGCGAGCTTGCCGAAGACGCGGAATGCGCCTGCAAATAGCCTAAAGTACGAGCGGCGCGAGCCAGAATCCAATCGCCGTAATCACCACAATACCGATCAGGTTCACCCGCAAACCGCGCGCGATCATTCGACCTATCGGGATCTCATCAGTTGCATAAATGATCGCATTTGGGGCGGTCGCAACCGGGAGCATGAATGCGCAGCTCGCCGCCACGGCTGCCGGTGCAAGCAAACTCGCTGGGGCAGCGCCAATGGCAACCGATAGCGCCCCAAGGATGGGGGCGAGCGTGGTCATGGTCGCGACATTGCTGGTGAGCTCTGTCAGGAAAATCACCAACGCGACGACCACCGCGATGAAGACGATGGGCGGCAACACCGATAGAGGCTCGAGATTCTGGCCGATCCAGGCTGACAATCCCGTGTCGCGAACCGCTCGCCCCAGCGCTATTCCGCCGCCGAACAGCAGCAAGACGCCCCAGGGAAGCTTGCTTGCTTCGGTCCAGTTCAAGATTGCGCGTGATTGCCCACCGCCTGCGGGAATGACGAAGACCAAGACGGCGCCCAACATCGCGATCATCATATCCACCTGCGCGCCGCTATATTGGCTGAGCGTATCCCAGCCGAGCGCTTCGAGCCCCTGCACTGTCCATCGCCGGCTCACCCATAGCGCCGCCACAAGGGCAAATACCATCGCTACACGTTGTTCCGGTACGGTCATATTGCCGAGCGCGCTTTTCTGCGAACGAACTTCCTGTATGGCGCCTTCGCTATTCTCAATCTTGCCGAGCCCGCGCGTAACGCTCCACCAGGCCGCCGGGATAAGCAGGAGCACCGCCGGAATGCCGAAGCTCATCCACTCAACAAAGCTGATGCTTGCGCCGGCATTGTTCTGCAGCCAGTCAATCGCGATCAAATTCGTCGGGGTGCCAATCGGGGTCCCGGCTCCGCCGATCGACGCGGCATAGCAAACCCCAAGCAATAGTGCGGTGACGAAGCGTCCATCCTCATCCTTCAAAGCTGCTGCGGCAGACAGCGCAATCGGCACCATCATGAGTGTTGTCGCAGTATTTGATATCCACATGGACAGCAGCGCCGTCGCGATCATGAACCCGGCTACGAGCGACATCGGGGACGCGCCAACCGCTGAGACAACATTGAGCGCAATCCTCTTGTGCAGATTCCAGCGCTCGATGCTGAGTGCTACGATAAATCCACCGAGAAGAAGAAGAACGATGTGGTCAGCATAGCCCGATCCGATTTGTCTGGGCGATCCTGCGTCAAACAGGGGCAATACTATCAGTGGCAACAAGGACGTGACGGGGATCGGGATCGGTTCCGTCGCCCACCAGATCGCCATCCAGACCAAGAGCGCCCCCGTCGCCCAGGCTGGAAAGGCCAACCCCTCCGGTGCCCCGACAAGTAACATGATAGCGGCAAGCCCGGGTCCGAGAACGAGGCCGATCCGACCCGCAAGATGAGGAGGTTTATCCATACGCTCACATGGGCAGAGCTTGGCTTAAGAAGTCAAGAACCCTTCAGGATTCGAGGATGAGATCATTTCTGTGGACCAGCGCTGGTCGACCTCGATAACCCAGCTGGGCCTCCACCGCATCAGATTGCAACCCCGCGATCCGGGCTGCATCTTCTGCGCCGTAGGCTGTGATGCCTTTTCCGATCAAATGTTCTGCGTCATCCTTGATGGCCACCGCAGCCCCCCGCGCGAAGCGGCCTTCGATGCGGGTCACGCCGACGGGAAGCAGGCTCGCACCGCTGCGCAGTGCCGCCGCGGCGCCTGCATCGACATATACGGTGCCCTCCGGCGTCAGATGCCCGCGCAGCCAGACTTCCCGCGCTTTCTCGGGCGTCATCGACGGGAGAACGTAAGTTGCTAATCCGCCATTGGATAGAACCGTCAAAGGATTGTGCGCAGTGCCAAGCGTGATCACGGTCATGCATCCGGCGGCTTGCGCAATCCGCGCCGCGGCGAGCTTGGTCGCCATTCCGCCGCTGCCCACATCCGCTGCCTGATTGATATCACCCGCCATGTCATCGTGCGCCTCGGTGAGTTCCTCGATCACAGGAATATGGCGCGCGTCGTCATCTGTTCTTGGGTCGGCGGTATAGAGACCGCTGACATCCGAGAGCAGGACGAGCGCGTCTGCGCCGACCATCTGGGCCACGCGTGCGGCCAGCCGGTCATTATCACCATAGCGAATTTCGTCGGTTGCAACCGAGTCATTCTCATTGATCACCGGGATGGCCCCCGCGCCAAGCAGCGTTTCAAGGGTCGCTCGCGCATTCAGCCAACGACGCCGGTTCTCCGTGTCGTCCAGTGTTAGAAGCGCTTGTGCCACGGGCACATCACGCGCGTCGAAGGCTTGCGAGAGCGCCGCCATCAAGAGCGGCTGTCCGAGCGCTGCAGCGGCTTGTTTTTCTTCCAGCTTGCGTGGGCGATCCGGGCCGAGCCTGTCTCGTCCAAGCGCGATCGCGCCCGAAGAGACCAGGATGACGTCCTGACCGGCAGCGCGATGCGCCGCCATATCTGCCGCCAATGAGTTCAGCCAGTCCTGCCGCGCGAGCCCGTCCTCCGCGACCAGTGCGGAGCCAATTTTGACAACGATCCGTTTCGCTGCGCGCAAGGAGTCGAGAGCCTTCGCAGTCATTATCCGAGGGGACTCCAGTCCTCATCGCCCTCTCCGGGCTCAGTTTCAGCAATCTTGATCTCGCCAAGCTCTTTCAGCATCAATCCGAGCGCTTCGCGCACGCCTTCGCCCGTCACAGCCGACAAACGCAGCGGTTCCTGATCACAGGCCTGCTTCAGTAGACGCGCCTGCTCGTTGACGAGCTCTTCGTCCAGCACGTCCACTTTGGAGAGCGCAACGATCTCAGGCTTGGACGCAAGCTTCGGATCGTAGGCTTCCAGCTCGTCGCGAATGGTTCGATACGCTTGGTCGGGATTGTCCTGCGTGCAATCGATCAGGTGCAGGAGCACTTTGCAGCGTTCAACATGGCCAAGGAAAAGATGGCCAAGACCAACGCCATCGGCGGCGCCCTCTACAAGTCCCGGAATATCAGCGAGGACGAACCGCGACCCGGGTCCTAAATCGACAATGCCGAGGCCGGGGTGCAGCGTCGTAAATGGATAATCCGAGATTTTCGGTTTCGCGGCCGTAGCGC
>JANSXJ010000567.1 GCA_024743015.1 Hyphomonas sp.
CTTGTCTCGCGCCGCAAGCCCGTTTAACGAGGGCGCCGTGCCCGCGTGGTGAAATTGGTAAACACAGCGGACTTAAAATCCGCCGCCTATTATTGGGCTTGCCGGTTCAAGTCCGGCCGCGGGCACCACTTTCTCATTTCAAGCCTAACCTAAGGCCTTGCGCCCGCGTTGCGATCAAGCCAAACAGGCGCAATGAGCGAGACCCCAGATCAACCGGTCCCGGATGACGAAGCGCAGCGCGCGCAACTCGCGAGCGACTTGCGAGATGCCATCGATCTTGGAGAAGGCGACTGGATTCGTGAAACTCTGGAGGACATGCACCCGGCGGACGCGTCGGACTTGCTGGAGCATCTGTCGACGGAGCGGTTCGAAGCTGCGGTAGAGTTGCTGGATGGCGATCTGCCTTCGGAAATCCTGATCGAGCTGCGCGAAGAGTATCGCGAAGACGCCGTTGAGATGATGAGCGACGAAGCGGTGGTTGAAGCGCTCGATGATCTCGAAACCGATGATGCGACTGCTGTACTTGAGGACCTGGATGAAGATCGCCGAGAGCGCATTCTCGATGAACTGGAGCCGGAAGACCGCGCCGTCCTCGAAGCAAGTTTCGAGTTTGAGGAAGACACCGCTGGTCGTCTTATGCAGCGAGAGTTTCTGGCCGCACCGGAATTCTGGACAATTGGGCAAACAATTGATTTTGCGCGAGATAATGCCGATGATCTTCCCACGGACTTCTATGAAATCTACGTTGTCGATCCCTCAAATAAGCCTCTGGGTTACGTCCTCCTGTCGCAGCTCCTGCGGACCGGAAGAGACGTCAAACTCGCCGACATTATGGAGTCGTTCAACTCGGATATTCATGTCGATATGGACCAGGAGGAAGTCGCCTATCAATTCCAGAAATATGCGCTCGCCTCCGCCCCTGTAAAGGATCATGACGGCCGGCTTGTCGGCATGATTACCGTGGACGATATGGTCCACGTCATTCAGGAAGAAAATACGGAAGACCTTCTGGCGCTTGCCAATGTGTCCTCTGCTGATGGCTCTGATACGGTCTGGGAGTCGGTCAAAGCGCGTGCGCCATGGCTCGGCATCAATCTCATCACGGCCTTCGTCGCTTCGGCCATCATCGCTCTTTTTGAAGGCACACTTGATCGACTGGTTCAGCTCGCCATTCTGATGCCGGTCGTGGCCGCTCTGGCGGGCAATGCGGGCAGTCAAGGGCTCGCCGTCGCGGTGCGCGCCATCGCCGAGCGCGAAATGGAGGGCAAAGCCGGTCGTCGCGCAGTTGTGCGGGAAACGCTGACCGGCGTCGTCAATGGTGGAATATTCGCGATCGGTGTGGCTCTGGTCGCGTTGTTCTGGTTCCAGGATGCGAAGCTTTCCATCGTCCTGGGTATTGCCATGTTTGCGAGCTTTGTCTGGGCTGGCGCCTCTGGAATTCTCGTTCCACTGACCCTGAAACGGATGGGCGCGGATCCAGCCGTAGCGTCATCGGTCTTCGTGCTGACCCTTACCGACGTGATGGCGTTCTTCAGTTTCCTTGGGCTCGCAACACTATTTCTGTTGTAAAAACGGGTGCTTGCGACCCGGCGCATAGATTGCACTCCCACCAGGATTGGATAGATAATCTGTCCCAAACCGGAGCAGGTGATGGC
>JANSXJ010000466.1 GCA_024743015.1 Hyphomonas sp.
TCTTGCCGAGCCGGCGGGAGATATATTCCGTGGTTTTGAGATCGACATTCCCGAAGGCCTGAAAGATTCCGGCATTCGCAGCAAAGCTCTCCCAGCGCTGCCCGTAGAGCTTTTCGCCCTGGCCCCAGTCCTGAAGAATGATCCAGAGCTTCACACCAAACGAGGCAACCTGCCCGGCGGCGTCCTCTAGCTGCTTCATGAATCCGAGCACCGGAAACTCATCGAGACAGACGAGCACAGGAGCGTCCGGCGCCGTGCGCTCTTGCTCCATCGCGTCCATGAGCTGGTTGATAATCACGCGTAGCCAGCGGCTGCACATTCCCATGCGGCCGGCGGGCAGGCACAGAAAGACCGACACGCCGTGCGGCGCGCGCTTCAGATCACGCAGATCGAAATCATGGCGACTGACCACGCCCTTCATCGCAGAAAAATCCAGAAAATCCGTATGCCGGCGGGCGGTGGAGAGCACGCTCGCCCGTTCGTTCGGCGCTTTTTCGAAAAAGCTGCGGATGCTGCCTTCGATCGCGGCCGCGATATCGGCATAGCCTTCCGCTTCGAGCGCTTCGGCCACCTTCAGCGCCTCGCGCGGCAGAACATAATCTTCCGTTTCCGGGTCGGTCGTCAGCGCAGCGGTCACCAACTCCCGCACGGACACCAGCGTACGCTGATCGTCCGTGAACAGATCGGCGGCGGCCACGTAGAGCAGCAGGCCGGTGAGCAGTGTCTTGGCCGATTCATCCCAGTGCGGGTCTTTCTCCTGACCGCTCCGCTGGACAAGGCCATCGGCGATCAGCACGGCATCTTCGATGATGTAGGGGTTATCCCGGCTCAGGATGGTGAGCGGATTGTAGCACGCCCGATATTCGGCCGCCGCGCCTTCCACGCGCTGAAAGGGGTCCAGCACATAGACCTTCTGCCCGAGCGCGGCGCGCCGGGGCGCGGTCTTGGTCGCAAGCTCGCCCTTCGGATCGGTGCAGAGCACGCTGCCGCGATAGAAGGCGAGGTTGGCAATCAGCGAGACTGACTTACCGGCCCGGCTGCCAGCGACCGTAAGGACATGGCGGTTGTCTTCTATGCCGATCAGCTTCTCGCCCAGCGCGCCGAGCAGAACCTTGCCGCCGGGATTGTCCAGGTCGTAGTTCAGAGCCGCGCTTTCCAGGATCGTTTCCGGCGACTGCCAGCGGGCTTGCGGCCCGGACTGAGTACGCAGGAAGCGCGAGGACAGGCCGCGCGGGATGTCCTGCGTAAATGCGGCAAGGAAATTTACGGATTCTGGTTTTGTCATATCATCGCTCCGTCCTTCGGAGCCATGATGTCAAAGCGATGCCGGAATTTTCCTCGTCGATCCCTCGCTAGGCGCCAAGCCAAGGTGATAGAGGGAGAGACTTGCGTATACTGTCTCAAAGACAATAAAGATTATGGAGACAGTGATTTTTTATTCAAGATATCATCTTGAATAGACGAAATGGTCTGATATACGTAATATATATTAAATAAGAATAGGGGTTATTATGAAAGTTGATGATACTTCAACTAACAGTAAAATATTAAATAAACTGTATGTCGATTTAGATCAAAATATTCGAAAAAATTACAAGAGAAGCCTGCCGTTTGGTGATGTCATATCAGACAGATGGGAGCGGGCGAAACGACTTGGATTTGACGATGGGGTCAGCATCTATAACAGCGCTATTGTTTTTGAACCGGTATCAGTCGGAGAAAACACTTGGATTGGCCCTAACGTATTGATGGATGGATCGGGAGGTGGTGTCTCAATTGGAGCTTTTTGCTCTATCGCTGCGGGAGTTCACATCTACACGCATGATACCGTCCAGTGGGCGCTTACAGGAGGGAAGGCAGAGGCACAAAAAGGTGCCGTCAGTATTGGTAATTATTGCTATATTGGAGCGCAAACGGTGATAAATCATGGTGTCGAAATTGGTAATCATTGTCTGGTTGGTGCGAACTCATTTGTAAACAAGCCCCTTCACGAAAATGGCATATATGTCGGAACCCCCATTCGGCGAATAGGCGATATAGAAATTTGGGAAGGCGAAGCGCGCCTAAAGTATTATTTATAATGCAGTGAATGTCTTTATTAAGTGAGGATAATACTATTTTAGGGCGGTCGGCCTGGAATTATTCGTAAGAAGCGGCTCTTTATGGCAATTTTATCTACATATTACTTTCCTTGGGGGCTATAATTTGCCTGGAATGAAGCACCTTATGGCTCGTCGATTTCTCGCCGGACCGCAATTCTGCGGTTTACGGATTCGGCGTCGCTGCCGGCTGGGCCGGTTTTTCAAAATGTGAATCCCATTCCCGGCGTTCGCCGCTCTGGCGCAGTTCGCCAGCCGTCTTCAGGCCTGACTGTGACGCTCGCCGGTCACGAGAGGGGCGTATTCGCAGTGGCGGAGGTGCCAAGCCGGTGCAGTGCGGCAGGTGGGGCGCGGCAGTACCGGGTTCACTGCGTCCTTCCCGAAAACGGGTCTGCCTCATCGGTCACGCCAACTATGGCCGGGCGCGCCGGCCGGGCAACGGGCCGCCCGCACCACCCGCGCGCTAAGCGCGCGGCCGTGTTGCCCGTTTCCCCCGGATAAATCCGGGGTGCCCGCCGGCTTGTCCGCCCGGCCTTTCTCGTAGGCGTAATGAGGCCAACCCTAAACGAGAAGGAAAATGAACCATGGCACAGAACCGCACCAACAA
>JANSXJ010000459.1 GCA_024743015.1 Hyphomonas sp.
ACGTTCTCCGGATATGCTGGCGATCAGCAGGAACGCTAATCCAGCCTTGAAACTATCGAGGAGGAGCGTCGCAAATGCGAGGTCTTTTCGACCCGTCCGCAAGACATTTGTTGCGCCGATGTTTCCAGAACCGATCTGTCGAATATCCCCCAGGCCAGCCAGTCGGGTGATGAGCAGACCAAATGGAATCGATCCCAAAAGATATCCGGCGAACGCCGCGATGAAAAACCAGAACATGACACCCTCTTACCGACGCTGCTTATGAGCTGCATCGCTTCAGCGCGTCAACAGTACAAATTCGGTCGTTGAACACGCGAAGCGATCTATTTTTCGTTTAAATACAATCTATAAGTGGCGATACATTGATGTGACCAATGAGGTGCACTCGATGGAGAGCTTCTCGCTATATTCGTGCGATAATGTTGAGCTTGTGCATGGTTTCAGCGCTCAAATACCCAATCTCCAGGCCATTCTCGGCCTGAAAGCGCTCCAGGGCGGCTTGCGTTTGAGGGCCGTGAATCCCGTCCTGGGCGGCGAAGAAACCGGCCTCGGACAGCGCTGCTTGCGTCGCCAACACGGTGGTTTGGGGCTTGGTCTGAGAACAATATGACGGCGCACAGTGTACAGGCGTGACCTGCAGCGCCCGCACTGACTCCAGCGTCATATACCCACGCATAAGGGCATTATCGCGCTGAAACTGCTCCATAGCTCCTTGGGTTTCGGGCCCATAGATCCCGTCAATTCTGATCTTGTAGCCCCGGTCGACCAGAGCGCTTTGTAAGATTCGCACGGTTTCCCGGCTGGCAAACTGATCACAGAGAATTTCCGTCTGAACAAGCTTGGAAGCGGCTTTCAGGACCTTTGCATCCCTGTCTGCGTAGGTTGCGGGCACCGTTTCAACTTCAACCCGTGCGCCGATAAGCTGTTTTTCGTAGGGTAACGAGGCAAACTCGGCGGCCAGCGAGGTTTTCCGGGCGAATGCAGGGCGCTGAACCACTTGACGAGCGACCCGCTCATAGCGTGCTGGCACGGTTTTTATCTCTCTTTTCGGGGGTGAGACCATTCTCGTATGGTGAACGATCCGTTTCTTTGCGGGAATGGACTTTCGACACAGAATTTCGGCAATCTGTGGAGTCGCTCCACCTGTAGTATTTGTTACAGAATCCGTCGCATCATGGCCATACAGGCCTTTGCAGCGTGTCCATATGGACTTCGCTGGCTCGACTTCGATTGTTTCTGTCCAGGATTCGTACTTCGCGGGTATATTAACCACCATTTCACGCGCGGGTTCGACCAGAATATTCTCGTATTTCAAAGCGTAAGTGGGTGCGACCGTTTGATAAGCCAGATGTGCGTCCTTAACCATCACGCGCACGCGTCCTTGCTCAAAAATCGCTGGAATATGACGTGTTCGTTCAAAACCGGGGTGAACCAGCACCCTTTGGGTTTTAGTTTCATATACTTCAGGCGTTATCGCGTTGGCAAAACAGCGGTTTTCGGGATTTTCCCCGAATGAGGGCGCCGTCGGAATTGCGTAAGCCATTCCGGTTGTCGCGACCCACAATAGCGCGATACCCATGAAGTGCCGAACACGTCTCAGCATCAAAACCCCGTCATTCTTGCAGAATCTACAGGGCCGGTGTTTCCGACTGGTCAAACAATTAGATCAAAATCGTCAGAAGCGACCGTTCGAACAGAAAGTTCGGGAAATCGTCAATTCTGTGCAATTTCCCGCTGAAAACATTACCAATATGTTGAGAATCCCGTTTGACTTGGTATGGCGCATCTGTCCTACTCTTTGAGAAGAACCAATAATCGCACATTTGTGCAATAAGGCTGTACGTATGTCCAATACTCCAGAACAACGTAAGCCGGGTCCGAGAGGAGCCAACAGAGAACGGATTCTTCGGGCAGCGCTCGACATAATTTCGAAGCGCGGAGTCGACAAAGTCACTCACCGAGCCGTTGCAGCCGTCGCAGGCGTCTCACCGGGGACCACCACTTATCATTTTGCCACGCGCGAAGACCTCGTTCGGGATGCGTTCTCTCTTTATATCGATGACTATCAGCGATCGCTGGTAGAGACGCTGACTCAACGTCCTGTTCAATCAAGAGACGATTTCGTTCGGTTCCTTGGAGGCATGACGACCCTGAATCCGCAGCAATCGGGTTTGGAAGCGATTGAGTACGAGATGGTATTGTTTGCTGGCCGTGATGAAGCGATGCGAATGCGTGTAGCAGCGTGGTCACGAACGCTAGAAAGCTGGCTATCTGATCCGCTGGAACGCCTCGGTGCCAGTCGCCCGTTGGAGGCTGCCAGGATGTTGGTAGCGATGTCACGCGGAAGTGAGTTTGAAGTTCTCTCGCGGAGCCAGGAAATTCACCGAGACCAGTTTGCGGCGCGTCTGAGCGCGCTTCTGGACGCAGTCCTCCGCTAATCGCTCGTGTTTGCGAGGCGATCCAAGGCGGTTTGCAGAATGATTGCGGCTGCGGATGCGTCCAACGTCTCTGCGCGACGCGCCCGGGTCATATCGGCCGCGAGCATCGCGCGCTCGGCCTCCGCGCTCGAAAGACGTTCATCCTGAAATGCCAGGGGAACGTCTCGGTGCTGCAGTAAGTTGTACACGAGGGCCTTCGCCGCTTGAACACGCGGACCAGAAGAGCCGTCCAGATTAAGGGGCAGGCCAACGACTAATCCAATGCATGCCCGCTCATCATAAAGATCGAACAATCGTTCCAGGGCAGGGCGCAGCTTTTTGCCCCGATTGATGATCTCAACCGGGCTCGCAATCATTCGCAAACTGTCGCTCGCGGCCACGCCGATGGAGCGCGCACCGGGATCG
>JANSXJ010000306.1 GCA_024743015.1 Hyphomonas sp.
CCTCCAGCCCCGCTCTAACGCTATATATCGTATCAGGCGCAAAATGAAACACAAGATGCTGAGCCGATCTGTCCACAGCCAATCAATATATAGTAGCAGCTGTGGATAGTTTTTAACCTATCGCCAAACGCCGAGTCAGCTCTTAAGTGATCGGTTATGGCTGATACATCTCGATCTCTCATCTCGTCTCCTGAACCGCGCACTTATGGTGCGGTCAACTGGCTCGGACTGTGGACCCTTTATAAACGCGAAGTGGGCCGTTTTTTGAAGGTCTGGATGCAGACATTGCTGGCGCCCGTCGTCTCGACCTTGCTCTTCATGACCGTGTTCAAACTCGCCTTTGGAAATCGCGGTGAACTGGGCGGCGACTTTGCCGGGCTCGACTATAACAGTTTCCTCGCCCCCGGCCTGATCGTCATGTCGATGCTGCAGAACGCGTTCCAGAACTCCTCAAGTTCGCTGACCATTGCCAAGGTGCAGGGCAGCCAGGTCGACTTCCTGATGCCGCCCTTGTCGCCGCTGGAGCTCACCATCGGCTTCATTTTCGGCGCCGCCACTCGCGGCGTAATGGTGGGCGTGATCGCCGCGATGGGCATCCACTTCAGCGGTCTCGCTGATTTATCGGTCGTGCATATCTGGCCGGTGATCTGGTTTGGCCTGATGGCGACCATCTTCCTCGCCGCAATCGGCGCGATGGGCGGCATCTGGGCCGACAAGTTCGATCACCTGGCCGCGGTCTCCAACTTCGTAATTGTCCCACTGACCTTTTTGTCGGGGACCTTCTACGACATCAATGTCCTGGTCGAGCCGTTCAAGTCTCTGGCTTATTTCGACCCGATCTTTTTCCTGATCGACGGGTTCCGTTATGGCTTTCTTGATGCGGCCAACTCGAACGTGATGACCGGCGCGGTCGTCAGCGGCGCCGTCGCCTTTGCTGCGTCGGCTGGCGTCTGGTGGATGTTGAAAAGCGGGTACAAGTTGAAGGCGTGATCCGTCGACCCGCAATCGGCTCGGGGGCGGGCCTCGCTCAGGATGAGGATCACAATTGACCTCTCAGCATCGACACTGCAAACACCGTCCCCATGTCTCTGCCCATCCTAACCATGACAGATGTCCGGCTCGCTTTTGGCGGCAAGCCGCTCTTTGAGGGTGTGACATTTACCCTGGCCAAGGGGGAACGGGCGGCGCTTGTCGGGCGTAATGGAGCCGGGAAATCGACGCTGATGCGACTGATCACTGGCCGCCATGAACCGGATGAGGGCGAGCTCTGGATTCATCCCGGCACGGTCATCACCAAGGTCGACCAGGAACCAGACCTCAGCGCCTTCGACACGGCGCTGGACTACGCCACATCTGATGGCGCGGAACCCTGGCAAGCCGAAGCCGAGCTCGGGCATTTCGGCGTTGATCCGAGCATGAGCCCCAGCATCCTTTCAGGCGGGCAAATCCGCCGCGCCGCGCTCGCCAAGGCATTCGCTTCGGCGCCGGACATCCTGCTGCTTGACGAGCCAACCAACCATCTCGACGTGCCGATGATCGAGACGCTGGAGAGCCGGCTTCTGGGCTTTAACGGCGCGGTGCTTCTGGTCAGCCACGACCGTCGGTTCATGGAGAATGTCACCACCAACACGCTCTGGCTGCGCGATGGGGTCGTGCTGAAAAGCCCGCGCGGCTATGGCGATTTTGAGCGCTGGGCCGAGGAGATTGAAGCGGCTGAAATCCGCCAGCTCGAAAAGCTCAAGACACAATTGAAAGCCGAAGAACACTGGCTTCAACGCGGCGTCACGGGACGCCGGGCGCGCAATATGGGCCGGTTGCACAAGCTGAAAAGCATGCGTGCAGACGCCGCCCGACGAAAGGCCGCAATCGTCGACCAGAAAGCCACCGCCGGAATCAGCGCCGAAGACGCCGGGAACCAATCGCGCAAGGTGATCGAAGCGTTCGGACTCAGTAAAGCGTATGGCGATCTCAACATTGTCGAGAATCTCGATTTCAAGATCCTGCGCGGCGACCGGCTTGGTCTGATTGGCCCCAACGGGGTCGGCAAGACGACGCTGCTCAAACTCCTTCTTGACGAGCTTGAGCGCGATAGCGGCAATGTGAAACTGAACCCGTCCCTGAAGATCACCTATCTCGACCAGACCCGCGACACGCTGCGCCCGCAAGACACGCTCTGGGAAGCCCTGGCGCCGCAAGGCGGAGACAGCATCATGGTTCAGGGCAAGCAGCGCCACGTTGCGGCCTATGCCAAGGACTTCCTGTTCAAGCCTGAACAATTACGACAGGCCGTGTCCGCGCTGTCCGGCGGTGAGCGTAACCGGCTCACCCTGGCCATTGCGCTGGCTCAGTCGACCGATGTCCTGGTCCTCGACGAACCGACCAATGATCTCGACATGCAGACGCTCGATCTGCTGGAGGATATGCTGCTGAATTTCGAGGGAACGCTGATCCTGGTCAGCCATGACCGCGCATTCCTGGATGCCACGGTTACCTCCTGTCTCGTGCCGGTTGGCGACGGCAAATGGGTCGAAACCGCAGGCGGCTGGAGCGATGCGCAATCGCAGATCAAGGGCAAGCCCGGCAAGGCAAAGGATTCTGGCCCAAAGGCAAAAGCGGCCAGGTCAAAACCCGGCGAACCGAAGAAGCAGACAAAACTCAGCTTCAAGGATCAGCATCGCCTGCAGGAAGTTGAGACGCTGATGCCGCAACTGGAAACGGAAATCGGTGAGCTGGAAACCAAACTCGCCGATCCAAACCTGTTCAATGACCAACCGGATGAATTCAATCGGATCAATGCTCGACTGGAGTCGGCACGCTCTGAGCTGGAGCAGGCCGAATTGGACTGGATGGAGATTGAGGAAAAGAAAGAGGCGCTGGCCGGGTAAGTGTTTGTACTGTTCAGGACCCTGTCATCCCGGAAAATGCGACAGCATTTATCCGGGACCCGGCTTTAACCGCCGTGCAGGACGTTCTGGGTCCCGGACATTTCCGCTGAAGCGAAAATTCCGGGATGACAATAAGTGCATTCTGGAACGAAGCCTAAACTTCAAACCATCCGCGTTCGCGCATCCAGTTGAGGATCTGGTCAGCCGCTTCGTCCGGGCTCATATCGACCGTGTTGATCTGGATTTCCGGTGCTTCCGGCGCTTCATACGGGCTGTCGAGGCCGGTGAAGTTCTTGATCTCACCAGCGCGGGCGCGTTTGTAGAGACCTTTCACGTCACGTTGTTCGGCAACTTCCAGCGGCGTATCGACGAAGACTTCAACGAATTCGCCTTCCACCATCATATTGCGCGCCATACGGCGTTCGGATCGGAAGGGAGAGATGAAGCTGACCAGCGTGATCAGGCCGGCATCGCTCATCAGTTTCGCGACATTGGAGACCCGGCGAATATTCTCAACGCGGTCTACATCGGTGAAGCCGAGATCCCGGTTGAGGCCATGACGGACATTGTCGCCATCGAGCACAAAAGTGTGCTTGCCCATGGCGAACAGTTTTTGCTGCAGCGCATTGGCAATGGTCGATTTGCCTGAACCAGACAGACCCGTGAACCAAAGCACAGCCGGCTTTTGTTCCTTCTGTTTGGCCAGCGCTTCGCGGTCGACATCCAGGGCTTGCCAATGAATGTTGCCGGCGCGGCGCAGCGCAAAATCAATCAGACCGAGACCGACTGTATTGTTGGTCATTCGATCGATCAGGATAAAGCCACCCGTCTCGCGGTTCAGATCATAGGGGTCAAACGCGATCGGCTGATCGAGACCGAGCGTGATAACACCGAAATCGTTCAGTCCCAGCGTCTTGGCTGGCTTGTCGTGAATGGTATTCACATCGATACCGAACTTCAGGTCCAGCACAGTTGCGGTGACCGTCTTGGCGCCGATCTTGAGCAGATAGCGCCGGCCCGGAAGCATGTCCTTCTCAGCCATCCAGAGCACGCGGGCCTGGAACTGATCGGAAACTTCGGCTGGATCAGAGGCAATACAGATGACGTCGCCGCGCGAGGTATCGACCTCGTCTGCGAAGGTCAGGGTCACCGATTGGCCAGCGACGGCTTCTTCGAGGTCCCCGCCATGCACGACAATGCGTTCGATCGTCGTTTCCTTGGCGCTCGGCAAAGTCTTGACCCGGTCGCCGGGCTTAATTGTGCCGGATGCGATCTGTCCGGAGAATCCGCGAAAATCCAGGTTCGGGCGATTGACCCACTGAACCGGCATACGGAACGGCGCCGAGATGCGCGCATCGTCCACAGGTACGGTTTCCAGATATTCCATCAGGCTTGGACCGGTGTACCAGGGCGTCTTGTCAGACGCGCCGGTTATGTTCGAGCCTTCCAGCGCGGACATTGGAATGGCCTGGATTTCAATCCCGGCTGAGAGTTCTTCGGCGAATTCGAGGAAGTCGCGTTCGATCTGGTTGAACACCGCCTCATCATAATCGACCAGATCCATCTTGTTGATCGCGAGAACGAGTTTCCGAATGCCGAGCGATGACGCGATAAAGCTGTGGCGGCGGGTCTGGGTCAGCACGCCTTTGCGGGCGTCGATGAGCAGGATAGCCAGATCGGCTGTCGAGGCTCCTGTCGCCATGTTGCGGGTATATTGCTCATGGCCCGGCGTATCGGCGACGATGAACTTGCGCTTGTC
>JANSXJ010000532.1 GCA_024743015.1 Hyphomonas sp.
AGATCAAAGGCTGCATCATCTCCACCGTGGTACCGCAGGCCAAGTTCAATTTTCGCAACTTGTCCCGTCGATACTTCGACGCTGAGCCGCTTTTTGTAGGTGACCCAGAAGTCAAGCTCGGTGTTCCGATCCGGATTCGACGCCCGGAGCAGGTCGGTGCAGACCGTCTCGTCGCGGCGATTGGTGCGCACCAACTTTATCAGGGCGCGAAGATCGTGATTGATAGCGGTACGGCGACCACGTTTGACATTGTTGGTCCGGATGGTGGCTTTGAGGGTGGGATCATTTCGCCTGGCATCAACCTGTCCATGCGCGCCCTGCACGATGCGGCGGCGCAACTCCCGCGGATTGCGATCCAAAAGCCTGCTCAGGTTATCGGTCAGGATACGGTCTCGGCGATGCAGTCTGGTGTGTTCTGGGGCTATGTCGATCTCATCGACGGCCTCGTGCGCCGGGTTAAGGCTGAATATGGCTCACCGCTCACGGTGATTGCGACCGGCGGCGTTGCGTCGCTCTTTGAAGGCGCGAGTGAAACGATAGATCAATTCGATCAGAGCTTGATGGAGGTAGGCTTGCTGGAAGTCTATCGCCGCAACCAGAAAGATTAAATGGGGCGCATGAGCAAAACCAAAGACGCCGAACTCGTCTTCCTGCCTTTAGGTGGATGTGGTGAAATCGGCATGAACTTGAACGCGTATGGCTACGGCCCTGTACATGACCGGCGCTGGATCCTTATCGATGTCGGCGTGACGTTCGGGGGTGAGGATACGCCCGGGATAGATCTGATCACGCCAGATCCTGCCTTCCTGGAGGATCAGGGGGATCGGATCGAAGCGATTTTTCTGACCCACGCGCATGAAGACCATATCGGGGCAATTGGTCTGATCCTGCCGCGTCTGAATACCAGAGCGCCGATTTATGCCACGCCGTTTACTGCGCACCTGGCGCAGGCCAAACTGATTGAGCGCGGCCAAAAAAATACCAGCATCAATGTCATTCCCCTCGGTGCAGAAGTTGAGGCGGGACCCTTCAAAGTGCGCTATATCACGCTGACTCACTCAATTCCGGAGCCTAATGCCCTGGCGCTCGAAACGCCGCTCGGGACCATCCTGCACACCGGCGACTGGAAGATCGATCCTGACCCGCAGCTTGGCGCAGAAACAGATATCGAAGCGCTGACGCAACTTGGTGAGCAAGGCGTACTCGCCATGGTTTGCGACAGTACCAATGTCTTCGTCGAAGGTGAGAGCGGCTCGGAAGGCGTCGTGCGCGACAATCTGATTAAACTGATCGGATCGCTGAGCGGCCGAATTGCCGTCACCACGTTCGCGTCCAATGTGGCGCGTGTAGCCAGCGTCATCGAGGCAGCGCGTCAGGCAGGCCGCAGCGTCTGTCTGGTCGGGCGCAGCATGCACAAGATTACCGACGCCGCTGTCGCCACAGGCGTTATCAAGGATATGCCGGACCTGATCAGCGAAGAGCAGGCGGGCAGTTTGCCAGATGATAATCTGCTCTTTCTCTGCACAGGATCACAGGGCGAACCGCGCGCCGCGCTTGGTCGGATTTCCCGCGATGACCACCGTCATATCAGCCTCGGTGAGGGCGACACGGTGATCTTCTCTAGCCGCGTCATCCCGGGCAATGAGAAGGGCATTTTCGATATGCAGAATGCCCTGGCGGAGAAAGGTGTCCGGATCATCAGCCATAAGATGACGGACGGCCCAATCCACGTCTCAGGCCACCCGGCTCGCGACGAACTGCGCCGGATGTATCAATGGGTGCGCCCCAAGATTTCTGTACCTGTTCACGGCGAGCGTCGGCACATTGTCGAGCACGCAGCGTATGCTCGGAGTTTGCAGGTCAGCGAAGCGGTGACGCCTCGAAACGGTGATATGATCCGACTTGCGCCGGGTGCTGCAAAAGTCATCGACAACGTCCCGAATGGTCGGCTGTATCTGGACGGTAATCGATTGGTGCCAGCAGAAAGTGAAGGTATCCGCGAACGTCGGGCGCTATCCAATTGGGGTTATGTCAGCG
>JANSXJ010000165.1 GCA_024743015.1 Hyphomonas sp.
GAATAAAAAGAAGCAGCTCTTTTTGTTTGGTTGTGAGCACGGAGTTCCTCCAGGAATGCGAATCTGTTCCTGTTATGTTTATTCTCGTTCTGTTCTTTTGTCAAATTCGCGTCTCAGGAGACTCATGATGTGGGTGTCCCAGATTTCGTCTCCTATGGGCGTGGTCTCGCGGCGCGTACCTTCGAGGATGAAACCGGCGGACTCATATGCCCGAATTGCCGCCTGGTTTTGGGTATAGACGAGCAAGTCGCAGCGATGCACCCAGTCATGCGCGAACGCGCGTTCGAGGATCGCTTCCATCAAGGCGCCAGATAGGCCGTGTCCGCGAGCGGAGGGTGCCAATGCGATGCGCCCCAGACCGGCTGTTCGCAATCTGTGGTTCAGACCGATCTGGAAATGCCCGATCATCTGGTCTTCTTGCATCACAGCCCAGACCTCACGCTGAGGGTTTGGCCCGCGATGCTGCTTTATTAGGTCAATGAATTCGGTCCGTTTCAAAGGCCAGGAGAGCGCGGCTCCAGCCCATTGCAGGACGTCACGCTCTGTATTGAACCAGGAAAACAGGTCCGGAATGTCGCGTTTCTGGAATTTCCGGAGCTTTATCGTCATCGCGCGCGGCGCAGAGAAGTCACGTGTTGCTCTCTATCGGGGCGTTTCATCAGGCTTTCGCCGATCAGAAATCGCCGCGCGCCCGTTTTGCGGAGCCGAATGATGTCGTCTGGCTCGCTGATGCCGCTTTCTGAAACATAGTCGCGCCCTGACGGGATCAAGCCGGACAGTTTTTCGCTGGTTGCCAGGTCAGTTTTCATGATCTTGAGGTCGCGATTGTTGATCCCGATCAGTTGCGAGGGTAGGGCGAGGGCCCGTTCGATTTCCTCCGCATCATGCGTTTCAATCAGGACATCCATTTCGAGATCCAGCGCAGCCTGAGTGAGGTCGAGCGCCAGCGCGTCGTCCGTGCATGAAAGGATGACGAGCACGGCATCGGCGCCGTACGCCCTAGCTTCCACGACCTGGATCGTGTCGATCATGAAATCCTTGCGCAACATGGGCAGCGAAACAGCCGCGCGGATGGCGCTGAAATCGGCGAGGTTCCCACCGAAACTTGGCCCGTCGGTCAGCACGGAGAGGCATGCCGCGCCGCCGCGCTCGTACTGAGCGGCAATAGCCGTAGGATCAGCACCTGGCATAATCTCACCCGCGCTCGGGCTTTTGCGTTTCATCTCGCAAATCAGAGCATTCTCACCCGTCGCGGCGATATCGCTTAGGCGGTTTGCGAAACCTCTTGGCTGAGATTGAGCCTTCGCCTCCGCCAGCAGGTTTTGCTCGGAGCGATGTTGTTTCAGCGACGCAACTTCATCCCTTTTGTAGGCGATGATGCGATCCAGCGCGGTGCTCATTGAGATTGACCTTTTGACGCTGCAACCAGCTTTTTGAGTGTAGCCGAAGCAGCACCGGTGTCGATCGCCTGCTCGGCCTTCTCGGCTCCGTCCGTCAAATCAGAAGCCAAGCCGAGCAAGTGCAGACCCGCGGCGGCGTTCAGGGTCACTGCGTCACGGAACGGACCCGGGCGACCGTCCATCAGGTCTCGTATGGCCAGGGCGTTTTCTTCCGGTGGGCCGCCCGCGAGCGCGCTCAGACGGTTTCGGCTCAGGCCGGCATCTTCGGGAACGATGGTCAGTTCGGTCAATGCCCCACCTGTCACATCGATCACTTTCGTTTCACCTGCGATGGACAACTCGTCAATCACGGTGCCATCCGAATCGGATCCATGAACCACCCAGGCGCGCGTGATGCCTAGATCGCGAAGCGCCTCGGCCATCGGTTTCAACCAGCGCGCCTCGTTCACGCCGAGGACCTGATGAGTAGCAGAAGCCGGGTTCGAAAGCGGTCCGAGCAAGTTAAAAATCGTGCGAATACCGAGGCTTGCGCGTACCGGTGCGACGTGCCGCATGGCGCTGTGATGAGAGCGCGCAAAGAGGAAGCCCACGCCAGCCTTGTCGATACAATCCCTGAAACGCGCCTCTGTGAGGTCGAGCTCGACCCCTAGCGCTTCAAGCACGTCAGCACTTCCCGTCTTGGGAGGGACAGAGCGGTTGCCATGCTTCGCCACACGCCCACCTGCTGCAGCGATGACAATTGCGCTGGCGGTGGAGGTGTTGAGGCTCGTCCAGCCGAGTCCGCCGGTGCCGCACGTATCCAGCGTCGGGCCGTCCAGGTCGATCGTGCGAGCGTTCGCCCGAAGCGTCTTTGCACCTGCGAGCAGTTCGGCGCCAGACTCTCCCCGAACAGCCAGTCCCATGAGGAAGGCGCCGATTTGTTCTGGCGGCACGTCGCCCGACAGAATCGCTGAAAAGACCTCGTCGAGGGTTTCAGAGCTCAGGGCTTGTCCGGCGGACAGCAATTTCAAGCTTGCAGATATTGAATGCGTCGTCATGATTGGCGGGTATAAAAGCAGTGTCTGATTGTGCCTAGGGGGTTTTGAGCGTTATTCTGAGCACGGCTGAATTGAGGGGAAGAGAGAGATGAGCGTCCCGGGGACGTGGGAGCTTCATGGCTATGCCATGACCTGCCGAAATGATTGTATTGCCACCAGCACCGGGGAAATACCTGATGCTTTGCAGTCCGCCATCGAGAGCAAGAAGTATCAACAACTGATCGACGCTTGCGCAGCGGAGATTCTCGGGCGCCGGGCGCATGAGAGGCGGCCCAACACGCGGCAACGCACTCGAACCATCATGACCCGGAGCGTCACCGCCCTGGAGCATAAGGAAGGCGGCTGGTGGTGGAACCCGGCGACCATGGCGCTCGACAATATGTTGCGTATGGTGGCCTCGTCTGGCGGCCGTATTGCGATCAATGGCGGGCAAACCGCGCTGGAGCATTTTATCGAGACCGGATTGGAAACCCTGCACGTCTGCCGTGCGGAAAGTCTGGCCATTCAGGATGGCTTGAAGCTTCTGGCGGCGTGCGATCGAAAAACCACTGTCGACGAAGTGCTTCGAAGCGAAGGATGGGATCTTGTCGAGCGAAAGCTGATTGACTTGAAGGCCCCGATTTCGCTCAGCACCTGGCGACGTTTTCCGACGGTCGCGCCGGGCGATAATTTCAGCCTCGACATCTAGTCCGGCGTCCCACGGCAATTGCAGATTTGCCTGAAACCAATTTTTTTCCGATAGCGAGCCAACATTACATCAAGTTAATGGGCTCTGAGGGAGAGAACATATGCCAGAGGAAGTCGGCTTATGGCCGCTCGGGACAGCGAGCACGAGTGCCGGATTCTGGATCGCTTTGTGGTTTTTGGGGCGCCCGCTGCTGAAGTTACTTAAGATTATCGGGAATTTTCTTCGCCGCATAGCGCTTGCGATTCAGCGGTTCTTCCAACCGATTTTCGAATTCATATATCGCTCGCTCTACACATTGATGCAGCTTGCTACCGCCGGGCTTCTGGGTTGGGTGGCGGCGACGCCATTCTTAAAAGGTGTCGAAGTTGAAATGATGCCGCAAGTCGAAGCCGGTGTGGCGGCGGCGGCGATGCTCGGAATGACATGGATTGTATTCCGGCATTTCCTGAAATTCCCACTACGCAAAGGCGATGCTGCCTCAGTGGCTAACGCGGCTGGGGAATCGGGTGCGGACGAACTCGAGGCCGAGCTAGACCTGGAGTTCTAGCCAGTTCTTGAGCAGGGCGTGCCCATGTTCGGTCAGGATGCTTTCAGGATGGAACTGAACGCCGTAGACCGGGCGCGACGTGTGGCGCACGGCCATGATCTCACCATCTGCCGTGAACGCATCCGCAATGAGCGTGCCGGGAAGGTCTTCGGGGCGGATCGATAGAGAGTGATAGCGCACCACGTCGAACTTTTCTGGCAATCCCTTGAAGAGTGGACCGTTTTCATGCCGGATTTGACTGATCTTTCCGTGGCGGATCTCCTTGGCGGTGATAATTTCACCTCCTTCGGCTGCGCCAATGCTTTGGTGCCCCAGGCATACGCCCAGGATCGGTAGATCGTCTGGCGCTTGTTTGACCACTTCGACGCAAATGCCTGCTTCATTCGGCGTGCAGGGGCCAGGGGAGAGAACGATACCATCCGGCTTCAACGCCAGCGCTTCGGCTGTAGACGTCTCATCATTGCGAATGACCTGCGTCCGCGCCCCGATCTCTTCCAGGTAGTGGACCAGATTCCAGGTAAAGCTGTCATAATTGTCGATGACGAGGATTTTCTTGGAGCCGGTCATTGGTCAAACTCATAACTTGCCGCCAGCGCCGCCGCTTTCTTCAGGGCGTTGGCCTTGTGGACCGTTTCATCGAATTCGTACTGCGGCACTGAATCAAGCACGACGCCCCCGCCGGCCTGAACGTGCAGCTGTCCGTCCTGCAACACAGCCGTGCGTAGCGCGATACAGGTGTCCAGATCGCCGTTCCAGCCGAAATAGCCGATCGCGCCACCATAGATCCCGCGTGCGTTCTGCTCGAGTTCGTCGATGATCTGCATGGCCCGGATCTTGGGGGCGCCGGAGACGGTTCCGGCGGGAAGTCCAGCAATCAGGGCATCAACGGCGGACAATCCCTCCCGCAGATCGCCTTCGACGTGCGAGACAATGTGCATTACATGACTATAACGCTCCACGATGAATCGCTCGGTCACCTCGACGCTGCCATATGCGGCGACGCGGCCTACATCGTTCCGTCCAAGATCGAGCAGCATCAGGTGTTCCGCGATTTCCTTTTGGTCCGCGAGCAGGTCTGCTTTGCGTTCAGCATCAATGACCGGGTCACCGGAGCGTGGACGTGTGCCCGCAATCGGGCGGATCGCGACACGGCCATCTCGGACCCGCACCAAAATCTCCGGGCTCGACCCGACCAGCCGAACGTCCCCGAGGTTCATATGGAACATGAACGCAGACGGATTGAGACGTCGCAGCGCACGGTAGAAGCTGATCGATTTGCGTCCGAACGGCGCGCTGAACCGTTGGCTCGGTACGACCTGAAAGATATCGCCAGCCTTGATGTAGTCACGCGCTGTTTCGACCATTTCAAAATACTGGTCTTTCGACGTGTTCGAGGAAAATTCGAGCTCTTCGCTGGTGCCGTCACGAGGCGAGAGTGGCGGCGGGCTTTCCAGAGCTGTCTCAACTTTGTCGAGAAGCCTGTTCGCGGTCGCTTCATCGCCAGGGGCGTGTCGTCCCACCAGGATCAGCTCCTGATACAAATGATCGAAGATCAGCACGACGCCCGGGATGACCAGTAATGCCTCCGGAACATTCAACGTATCGGGGTTGGTGATCTCCACCGGCTCAACATGTTGGATGAAGTCATAGCCGATATAGCCGAAAGCACCGCTCGCCATAGGCGGCAGATCTTCACTCTCGTCCGCGTCGGCGCGCGCGTGTTCGGCAAAGCTGCGAAGCGCGTCGAGAGGGCTTACGTCAAGCCGAGTCGCGTCGGAAAAATCGCGTTGAGCGCTTTCCTCGCCGATCCCATCTAGAACGCGCATCCAGCGCTGTGGATGTAAACCGATGAAGGAATACCGACCGAGCCGCTCGCCGCCATGAATGGACTCGAACAGAAAGCTTCCGGGTTCGTCCGCACCCAGCTTGAGCATTGCAGAAACCGGTGTTTCCAGGTCTCCTGGTCGTCGTCGGACCAATAACTGATCACGGGTCATTGTTCGGTCACGAGACTTCTTTTGTACGCTTCGAAGGCTCCAGGATTGGTGTCCAGATCTACATGCGTAGATATTCCAAGCAAATAAGCTGCGAACAGATCGTCCGCGACACCGTTCTGAATCTCGATCGCACTGGATTGGGCGAGCAAGTCCAGTGTTTCGCCGGAAGGCCGCTCGATGCTGGTCACCTGCATAATGATCATCTGGTTTTGCAGACCCGGAAGAGCGAACGTGTCGCCGACTTCGTTTGCTGCGAACATGCCAGTGATCAGGGGACGCGGAATCTGAAGCTCGGTATTGGCCCGCGTGATCGGGCGGGGCAGGCTCTCGACTGCACTCGCGTACTTTTCGGCCTGCTGTGCGAGCGTGCTCTCGCCGCTTGCGATCGCAGCTTCGATCTCTGCCGAAACGTTTTGCAGCTGCTGCGATTGCTGTTGTTGTTTCCAGGCCGCGACGAGCGTTTCGCGAACTTCTTCGAATTCCGGCAAGCGCTCCGGGACAATCGTGTCGACCCGGGCGAGCCACGTCGCTTCATCTTCCCCGAACCGTTCCGTCTTCCGACCTTCGGCTTGAGCATAGATCATCTGCAGCAGTCCTGGCGCTGTCACGAGCGGCAAGAAACGGCGACCGTCCTTGGTGACCCCATTGGTATCAACGGGTGCAAATGACAGGACAGGTGTGCCAATGCCTTCTGCGATGGTTTCCAGATCGGCCCCGGTGCCGAGTAGATCGTCGAATTGAGGAAGGGCGTCGTAGAACAAACCAATGGCGAGGTCCCGCGCGAGTTCTGTCTCTATCTGTTCGCGGACCGTTTCCAACGGAGTTGCATCGCCTGGCGTGATCGATTCCAAGCGGATGACGATATATTGATCACCATTCGGTTGAGGTCCGTGAATGGAGCCGGTTTGCGCACCGGGAGAGAAGACCTGATCGGCGAGTCGATCGTTCGAAATCAGTTCCCGGCGTCCTGTTCGTTCTTGCGATGAGAGCGCCGTATCGATTGATTCCGGTGCCGCGCCGCCGGCGATGCGGCCCAGAGCTGCCCGCGCGACGGATTCACTCGGAAACGCAAACTCGGTGAACGTACGCGTATCCGGACCTGTATATCGATCGGCTTTGTAGGCGTCATAGAAGGCGAGAACATCATCCTCGGTCACTTCGCTTTCGGAAATGAAATCATCTGCGGTTAGGTGGATGAGGCTGATCCCGCGGCGTTCAGGCTCGCGCAGGGCGGCTTTTCTAGATTCATACAGTTCGAGCAGGTCTTCTTCTGTCGGTTCGCCGATTTCAGGAAGCGCTGATTGTTGCAACATGAACCAGGATGCGCCGCGTCGTTCGCCTGAATAAGCAGCTTGCAAGCGGGCGAGTGCGATCGGAACTCTCAGTCCTTCAATCGGCACGCGTTGGAGTCGCGATAGCGTCATTTCCGATTCCAGATCCGCTTCGTAATCCGCTTCGCGGAATCCGTTTGCGTCGAGAAGCTGGGAATAGCGGACCGGATCGAACACGCCGGTCGTGTCTTGGAAGATCGGATCGGTTCGAATGCGTTCGGCGATGGCTCCGGTTGTGGCCGAGATGCCCTGTTCGTCGGCATACGCCGTCAGAAGGGTTTCACGGGTCAGATCCTGAAACAACCCATCGACGAGACCACGCTCCATCGCTTCTTCTTTGGTCAAGGAACGCCCACGTTCATCGGTTTGTGTCCGAAGAATGCGCTCAAGGGTCGAATCGAACAACCGGTCAGTGACCGCCCGTTCGCCTGACTTTGCGAAACTGTTGCCGGAACCACCCGCAAAAATGTCGGTCACACCCCAGGCCGCCATCGCGATAATGACGACGACGAAAATTCCGCCGGCCCATGGTGAGCGGAGCATATTGCGCAACGGAGTCAGCATGGTTTCAGACCTTTTACTTCAGGATCGCTTGTGAGTTTCAGCACAGCTTGCTAGGCGAGCGCACAAACTTGTTCAAGATGGTGACTGGTATGGTGCGTACTCTGATCGCAGGCAACTGGAAAATGAATGGCCTGAAATCAAGCC
>JANSXJ010000517.1 GCA_024743015.1 Hyphomonas sp.
AAACCCGCGCGGCGTTCCGGGCGAAGCGCCTTATCTCAGAGGCGCAACGGGCACTCCGGATCGCTATCTCCCCTGGGATATCCGCCAAGCTTTCTCACACCCTGACCCGGTCGTGACCAATCGAGAAATCCTGCGCGATCTTGAGCGCGGTGTGACGTCGGTCCATCTGGAAATAGAATGCTCAGGCCAGACCGGCTGTATCATCACAGACCTGGACCAGCTTTTGACGGCTCTGGATGGCGTCCGGGCAGATCTGGCGACCGTATCGCTTGGACATCGCGGCGCCGGATCTGGCGCGAGTGCGGCGGGGCTGTTGGCTCTGTGGGCAGAGGCACAAAGCGCACCCATGGATCAGAAACTCGCTTTCAATATCTCACCTATCCGCCAATTGATGGCGACGGGTCAGATTCCAGGTGGCATCGACGCGGCGATGGCAAAGACGGCTGCCATGGTGGCGACCTTGTCCGGCAAGTTCCCGAATGCCACATCTCTCGAAGTTGAATCGCAAAGCATTCACGAAGCTGGCGGTAGCGAAGCACAGGAGCTCGGCGTTCTTATGGCGGGCGCGGTCGACTTGCTTCGCCGGCTAGCTGATGCTGGCCTCAGCCCGAGCGACGCTGGCTCGCAAATCCTTTTCAAACTTGCCGTAGACGCAAATTATGGGATCGGCATCGCCAAGCTGCGGGCGGCGCGGCGGCTCTGGGCGCGGGTGCAGGAAGCTCTCGGCCTGGATCCCCAACCAATGCGACTGCATGCGGTGACAAGTGCGCGAATGCTGACGCGGTATGATGCCTGGGTGAATATGCTGCGTGGCACGGCAGCTTGTTTCGCAGCTGCGACGGGCGGGGCCGATGTGATCACAGTGCGTGCGTTCAATGAGAGTTTGTCGCGACCCGAAGAGCTTGGCCGACGAATTGCGCGCAACACTCAGATCATGGCGATGGAAGAAAGCGGCCTTGGACGCATTGCCGACCCCAGCGGCGGCGCCTGGTTCAGCGAAACGCTTGCGGAAGACCTCGCGCAGGCGGCGTGGACAGAATTCCAGACAATTGAAAGCGAAGGCGGTCTGGTTGAAAGCCTGATCGCCGGGCATCAGCAGTCTCGTGTCGCCGAAAAACGCGCGGCGCTGATGAAGGATGTCGCACGCCGCAAAGTACCGATTACGGGGGTCAGCGAGTTCCCGCTTCTGGAAGAAATATCAGCGCCGGTCGCCGAGATTACCGCGCCCCCACCCGGCGATGGGGTGGACCCAGCAGGCATCTCAACTCTGCTTCCGGATTTCCAGTCCGCACCAGGCGAAGATACTGTCGCAGAGGCTTTTGACTGGATGACCACCGCCGCGCCGTTTGAAGCCTTGCGGGATCGCGCAGAGGCGCATTTTCAATTGACGGGTTCGCGTCCATCAATCTTCCTGGCCACGCTTGGCCCCGTATCGGAACACACAGCGCGCGCCGATTTTGCTCGCAACGTCTTCGCCGCTGGCGGTCTCGAGGCCAAGACCGCGCCGGTACCACCTGAAAGTACTGCAGAGCTCGCGGCGGCGTTCGCTGCAAGCGGGTGCAAGATCGCCGTCCTATGCGGTTCGGACAAACGCTATCCCGATGAGGCCGCATCCGCAGCAGAAGCATTGAAGAAAGCTGGCACCGTTTCGCTTTGGCTCGCCGGCAAATTTGAAGCGAATGAGATCGATCGGCACATTTTCATGGGCGCCGACATGGTGCATGAATTGACGGTCGCCCTGGCAGAATTGGGAGTGAAGTAAATGACCAAATTCCCTGACTTTACCAAACTCGATCTCGGAAGCCTTGAGGGACAGTCAACGGAGGCGCGTCCGCGGACCCTCTCTACGCCAGAGGGGATCGACCTCGCCGCAGCCTATAGTGCTGCGGATACTAAAGGTCTCGACTTCCTGGACGATTACCCAGGCCTCGCGCCGTTTGGCCGGGGTCCCTACCCGACCATGTATACGCAGCGGCCATGGACGGTGCGCCAATATGCCGGTTTCTCCACAGCGGAAGACTCAAACGCTTTCTATCGCCGCAATCTCGCAGCGGGTCAGAAAGGCCTGTCCGTCGCCTTCGACCTTGCTACGCACCGCGGCTATGACAGCGATCATGTTCGCGTCAGCGGCGATGTCGGCATGGCGGGTGTCGCGATTGATAGCATTTACGACATGCGCACCCTCTTC
>JANSXJ010000149.1 GCA_024743015.1 Hyphomonas sp.
GAACCCAGAGCACATTCCACATACCGAGGGTCTCGGGCTTCGCACCCGTCTTGCCGGGTTCGTCGAACCCGAGAAGATCGCGCAACGTTTGTTCCGCTTCATCGCCCTCCAGCTTTCGTCCGTCCGGGCAGAACAGGTGAGCGTAGGGCTTCTTAACGAACCGCTTCCTGATCCGATATGTCCCGTCGTCGACCTCGAATGCGAGTTCGACGACGGGTGCGGCCTGATTCCTGTCATTCTGTAGCGCTGTAATCGGCTGCGCCTTGGAGCTGTACTTCTCAAACAGCGCAGCGCGTAGCGCATCGAGCAGCGTTGACTTCCCCATTTCGTTGGGGCCGACGATGACGTTCAGGCCGTCGCCAATGTCGTCGAGACACATCGGCGTGGTGAACTTCTTGAACTGATTGACAGCGATGGAGCGAATCTTCATTGGCTCCTCGTCTTCAATTTCATGTGCTCGACATATAGCCGCTGGAGCGCCAGCGCCGCGATTTCGTGTTCGGGATCGCTCATGTCCTCGGCCTTCTGCTTCAGGACATCGGCGGCGGTTCGCACGAAGCCGCCCCGGTCGATCTGATCAAGGTCCTCTTCGCTGGGACTCTGGAAGAGGCGCGTATCGTCAACCCGCAGATAACAGAAGGCCGCCGAAACCTGATCTACGATCTGTTCCTCAAAATATTGGCGATCCTGAAGTGAGACCGCACCCTCGACAAAAAGGCGCACCAGTATCCGGTTCAGGTCGTCTCCACTGCCGCGCAGGGTCGTAACGAGAGCATCAACTTCTTCACGACTGTTGATCTGCTCGCGAAACGTCATCCACTGGTAATGGCCGGTTTTGACCTGTGTAACGACTGGCGCAGCATCAGCACTCTCGATTTCGACCAGAAGCGCCTGACCGCCGCCTTCGACATCAAAGGCATCGGTTTCGTGGGTGCCGCTGTACCAAACCCTGTCACTGATCTTCTTCTGTCCGTGCCAATCGCCCAGAGCCAGATAGGCGAGCCCCGCCGAATTCGGCCTTTCCGGATTTATGTAGTTCGGAACGTCCTTGTCATCGGAACCGAAGGCCGTGACGGTGCCATGCGCGAGACCTATCCGGATAATCCCGTCCGGAGTCTCTGCATCGCCCATATACGCCGTGGGGTCCTGAAGCGTGCGTCGATACTGTAGCGGTGCCGGAAGCACTGCGAAGCCGTCGCTTTCGAATATCTTCGGCTCAGACGTGAGGTGGAGGATCACATTGTCCGGCACGCCTCGTCGCAAGAGCTGATCCCAGAGGCCGTGCGGCCGATGCGGGTCGTGGTTTCCGGGCATGAGATGCCACGTCACCTTCTCAAACTTCCGCATACGTTCCAGCGGCTGATTAAGCGAGCGCGGCGACAAGGCCTCCATGTCGTAGACATCACCGGCAACCAGAACATGATCGGCACCGTGTTCAACGGCGAGTTCCCCCAGCCGGGTGATCGCAGCAAGACGCGCCTCCTGAAGCAGCCCCATCGTGCCGTCATCGACAAAGCGATACACCTTGCCGATCTGCCAATCTGATGAATGTATGATCCTAAGAGGCATAGGTGTATTTCACATCAGTAAATTGCCAAATCGGCAAACTCATGTTTGGTTGCTATCAAAATTATTCAGGCAAATAATGAATTCGATTCTTCTGTAATTCCATCATTAATCAATGCCTTGGCTCCATATTTATTGATGATTTTTGTGCCAACACCCAATTTTCGGATGCCTCCTTTTGCCCGCGTTTCAGTCAGTCGGCGCGTCTTACGCGGGCGGCTAAAACTCGCCAAAGGCAGACACTTGACTACATGGTCTGGATGACCGCAATCGGCGCAATATGAGACGGACGAAAATTAAAGTGGTGCCGCCAAGACGGGTAACAAGCGGTCAGAGCAAAGTGTGTTGCGAACGTCATAAACGAGCGCTTTTGGTACTTAGGGACCCTTTGATCTCAATATCATCCCTCACGAACGCGGCTGGACATCTCACGTCACTCCTAAGGGTCAGTCTCTTGAGACTTCAATGCATCACGAATGGCCGAAAGTACGCCCGTTGACTCAGCCAGATCATCCGCCTCCACCGAAGCAAATGCTCGCGCTGCAACGCGCTCAGCAGATTTTGCAAAATCTTCGGCGCGCTGGCGGGCCAATCGCGTTGGAACAATGCGCCAGACCCGTCGGTCGGCTGCGTCTCTCTCGCGTGAGACATAGCCAGAGTTTTCCAGCTGGTCGATCAGCGCGCCGACGGAAGGACGGGCGATGTCGAGCGCCTCTGCAAGCGCTGTTTGCGTAGGGCTATCCAGTCTCAATACATAAACCAGCACATGCCATTGTGATCTCGTAAGGCCAATGGCCTCCATTTCCTTGTCAAATGCTATGCGCAACAGACGGGTGACTTCCCCGAGAAGAAAACTGAAGTCAATTCTGGGATCTCCTTTGAGATCAAAGCCAAGTGACCGCGTCGAAAGCGCCATAATTTTCTCCATTTACATTTATTGTAAGGAGGCTTACAAATAGGATGCTTACAAGATTCTACCCCGGAGGCGTTCTGTGAACAAGGCTGTCGGACGAATGAACGCACAAGGGCTCACATTGGCCACGAGCTCGTTTGGTGATCCTGCAGCGCCCCCGGTAATTTTCGCGCATGGTGGCGGGCAAACCCGGCACGCCTGGAAGGACGCTGCGAAAACGCTCGCATTTGAGGGCTATTTCTCGACGGTGCTGGACCTTCGCGGACATGGCGATAGCGATTGGGCCGCTGACGGGGACTACTCGCTAGAAGCCATTGCGAGAGATTTGATTGACATTGCAGGGCAATTGGCGGGCGCGGGAACCCGGCCACACCTCGTCGGGGCCTCTCTTGGCGGGCTTGCTGCAATCGTCGCAGCTGGCATGCTGGCACGCGACGCGTTTATGTCAGTTACTCTCGTCGATATTGCGCCGAATATGGATGCGGCCGGGGTTGCCAAAGTGGTCGGTTTTATGGGCGCTCACATCGAGGAAGGTTTCGAATCGCTGGAACAGGCCGCCGATGTCATCGCAAAATATCTTCCGCATCGCCCCCGCCCAAATGACCTTGAAGGTTTGCGGAAGAATTTGCGCCAAGGGGAGGATGGGCGCTGGCGCTGGCATTGGGACCCGGCCTTCATTACGGGCGTAATGAAGCGATCGGCAGTTACGCGCACTAGCGATCTCGAACAGGCGGTAAGGGACATTTGCGTGCCGCTTCATCTCATTCGCGGGCGCATGAGTGAGCTCGTCTCAGAGGACTCTGTTACCGCCTTCCGGGCGCTCGCCCCAGATGCGCATTTTACCGATGTCGCTGGGGCGCGCCACATGGTGGCGGGAGACCGCAATGATGTGTTCACAGATGCCGTTGCGGCTTTTTTGCGTCAGGTGGGCGAGGAGGCCCCGGTATGAGCGCCTCAACTCCAGGTCTCAGGGACATGCAGCTTGCGCTTGAAGCTGCTCCCTTTCATCGATGGCTTGGGCTCAAGGTAATCAGCGCAGACGAAGAAGCGATCAGACTTGAGATGCCCTGGCGGGATGAAATTGTCTCCAATCCGCGCACCCAATCTGCGCATGGCGGAATTCTCGCCGCCTTGATTGATCTCACAGGATTTTATGCCTTGTTGGCCGCTGGCAGCGTGCCGGTTGCTACCGCTGACTTGCGCGTCGACTATCATAAGCCCGCCACACCCGGTCGGCTTACCATAACGGGAAGAATCGTCCGACTGGGGTCGACACTATCAGTCGCCGAAGCATCTATAACCAACGCTGATGGCGACCTGCTTTCGAGCGGACGCGGTGCCTACCAGATGCCGAGGCGTTCGCAATGATTCGCCTGACAGTTTTCCTTTGCCTTTTGTGCTCTCTGATCGGCGCATGCACCGATGGTGGACACGAAGATCCATCTGCTGCGCCGCAAACCGACATCATTGCCGAGTCTGAGGCGTCCATCATACGGGTTGAGACGATATCCGCTGAAGAGACAATACTCGCCGAACCTCTCATCGCTTCAGGCACTGTCGCCGCCAAGCAAACCAGCAATATTGGTGCATTGGCAGAGGGCGTCGTCGAGCGTATTTTCGTCCGGGTCGGTGACCGAGTTCAAAAGGGCGCCCCGCTATTCCGTACCCGGCAGATCGACTATCAGCGTAGACTTATCGAAGCTGAAGCAATGCGCGACGTCGCGCAGGCTGAGGTGGCTCGTGCGAAGACCCTCGTAGATCGTTATACGCCACTGGCACCTGATGGTGTGGTCTCAGGTGTGGTCTTTGATGATGCCAAAACTGCCCTGGAAGTCGCTCGTGCCAATTTGCGGCTCAGCGAGACGGAAGTAGAAACCGCCGAGCAAGCGCTCACCGATACGATCGTGCGCGCTCCCTTCAACGGCTCTGTCACAGCACGTTACATCGATGAAGGTGTGTTCATGTCAAACAGCTTTTCCGGGATGGGCAATTCAGCGGTCGTTCAAATCCAGGAATGCGAAATTGCCGCGGGCATATTATTTGCGCCAGAGTCTGAGCTTGCGCGTCTGCGCCTTGGCTTGACGGGTCGTCTTTATGTCGATGGCCGCGGCGATCCGATTCAATCCGAGATTCTGATTTTGAACGACCGCGTGGACCCTGTCTCGCGAATGGTTGAATTTCGCATGGCGTTTGCCAATCCGGACTGCCGTGTAAAGGCTGGGCAATCGGTTCGCGCCGAAGTGAATGTCGATCAACGCCCCGCCATAGTCGTGCCGCGAATAGCTGTGCGTGGCACAGGTGACGACCGCTACATCTACATCGTCTCAGGCGGGAAAGTGCAGCGGCGCATCGTCAAAATTTCAGACCTGGACGCAGGCCGAACCGAGGTTCTTGACGGGTTGTCGATCGGAGAAAAGGTGATCCTGAGCTCATCCCAGCCGCTTTTTGATGGAGCCGTCGTCGAGCCTGCAGCGTCATGATGTGGCTCGTCGATCTATCGATACGGCGAGCGGTCTTTGCGGTCATGATTATCGCGGCACTTGTGGGGCTTGGTTACATGTCGATGGGGAGACTGGGCGTTGACCTCTTCCCCGATGTCGAATTTCCATATGTGAATGTTACGGCCACACTGGACGGTGCTTCCCCAGAAACAGTCGAGTCCGAAATCACCGACATTCTGGAGGAGTACATAAATACAATTGATGGCATTGAGACGCTGCAATCCTTTTCCAGCGAAGGGCAGTCTCAAATTCTTATTGAGTTCGATTTGAGGTCCGACGCCCGTGAGAAGGTCCAGGATGTTCGAGACAAGGTACAGCTTGCCCGCGCGGAGCTACCTCCAGACATGGACCCGCCCATTGTTGATAAGGTGGATCCGGACGCTGCACCGATCATTTCCGTCATGATCGCTGGAGACCTGCCAATTGCCGACCTCACAGCGTTTGCCGATGACGTCGCCAAGGAACGCCTTCAGCGGATTGACGGGGTTGGCTCAGTCAACATGGTTGGAGGGCGTGAACGGGACGTTCGGATATGGCTCGACAATGAACGCCTGCGCGCCTTTGGCGTCACGGCAGATGATGTCCGCCAAGCGATACAGAATGAACATGCGGAGCTCCCGGGTGGGCGGCTGGAAACCGCTGCCCGCACAAAGGAGTTCGGCGTCAAGACAGTCGCTGAAGTCACCAGTGCGGATGGCTTTGCCGAACTACCGGTTGCCTACCGAGAGAATGGCGTCACCATCCGCATCTCCGATATCGCACGTGTCGAAGATGGGTTGGAGGATGAACGCTCAGCTGCCTTGCTGAATGGCAGGCGGGGAATATCACTCGATATTCGAAAACAGTCAGGCCGTAACACAGTGGAAGTCGCACGCAATGTGAAGGAGGCGACAGAGCGTCTTCGGAAAATTGCCCCTACCGGTGTAACTGTCATTGCGACCCGCGATGTTTCCAAATTCATCGAGAGCTCAATTGAGGACGTTACCCACGACGTGGTGATCGCAATTGGCCTCGTGATCGCTGTGACATTCACTTTCCTCTTGAACGTCAGAGCTACGTTAACTGTCGCCACCGCGATCCCAACATCTTTGGTGGCGACCTTTTTTGGATTCTACCTGCTCGGATTTACGATCAATGTCCTTACCCTGTTGGCGCTGACTGTCGCGATCGGTCTTCTTGTCGATGACGCCATCGTCGTCGTCGAGGCCATCATGAAGGAGCTGGAGGAGGGCAAGCCCCCTCTCCAGGCGGCCCGCGAGGGGACGCGCAAGGTTGGCTTGGCGGTGTTTGCAGGAACTGCGGCGACACTCGCTGTATTTGTGCCTATCGCCTTTATGGATGGGATCGTCGGGCGGTTTTTTTACCAATATGGATTGGCGATCGTCTTTTCGGTATCGGTCTCATTGCTCGTTGCGCTTACGCTGACCCCAATGCTCGCATCGCGCTTTCTCAGGTCGGGAAGTGTTTTCTTTATTTTTCGCCCGTTGGATGCGTTCTGGGACGGCGTTGAACGTGTATACGCGTCAATTGTGACGCTCGCCGTGCGATTTCGATTGATCGTCATACTTATCGCAGTCTCGTCCGTCTTTGCCGGTGCGTGGTATGCCGCCCAAGTTCCGTCCGGGTTTACATCCCGGGCAGACAGGAGCGAATTTCAGGGCTCAATCGAACTACCGCTGGGCACCGGCGTTACAGCGGCACTGCGGACGGCACAAGAAGCTGACCAAGCACTCCGCAAAATTGACCACATTGAGGATGTGTTCCTGTCCATTGGATCTGGCTCGCAAGCCGATGTCCACATAATAGAACTCTATGCTTCTCTGACACCGAAGCAGCAACGCTCGAAAGGCCAGTTCGAGATCATGGATGAAGCGCGCGAAGCTATACGCGGAGCAGCGCCCGATGCGGTCAAAGTGTCAGTTCTTGAAGTGCCTTGGGTTAGCGGCACAACCTCCGGCAGCAGCGATCTCGATTTGTTGCTAAAGGGAAGTGATCTGGTTTCTCTTTCGCAGTATGCTGACAGGTTGGTGCGGGAGATGCGCTCGCGTTCTGCTTTCGCCGATGTCAGGACGAGTTTTGAGAGCGGGCGGCCTGAGGCCCAGATATTGTTTGACCGAAGGCGCGCAGGTGACCAAGGCGTATCAGCGAGGTCGCTTGCCTCAACTGCCCGGATTGCGCTCGGCGGGGTTGATGCAGGCACATTTGAAGAGGATGGGAAACGCTACGACATCCGTCTTCGCCTCGAAGAGGACCAGAGAGAAAGCGTAACGGACTTTGACCGTATACAGGTGCGCGGAGTTGATGGCCGTCTCGTGGACATCGGCGCGGTCTCACAAGTGCAGTTCGCATCGGGGCCGTCACAGATTGATCGGTCTGACCGTGCGCGAAAAATATCTGTGCTTGGCAGTTCTGCAACCGGTGTGTCGCTGGGCGAGGCTACTAATGAGCTGCTTGCAGTTCTGGATGCCCATCCACCGCCCCAGGGTATCGTTTACTCAATGGGCGGAATGGCTGAACGAATGCAGGAGACAGCTGGCGCAATCGGTTTTGCGCTCGCTCTCGCCTTGCTGGCGCTCTACATGGTGTTGGCCAGCCAGTTTAACTCATTCGTTCAGCCGCTCGTAATCATGGTAACGGCACCGCTCAGCTTTTCCGGCGCGTTCGCCGGGCTATACTATTTCGGCCTGGAGTCTTCGCTCTTTGCGCAGATTGGGCTCATTGGTTTGATGGGGATCGTCATGAAAAACGGCATCCTCCTGGTCGACCGGGCGAACCAATTGACTGAAGACGGAATGTCGCCCCGTGGCGCGATCCTCCAGGCCTGCCCGGAACGCTTGCGCCCGGTTCTGATGACAGCATTTTCAGCAATATTCGGCATGATACCGGTAGCATTTGCGACATCAGACGGTGCGGAGTGGCGCAACGCTCTAGGCGCGCTACTCATCGGAGGTTTGACGTCATCAACACTCCTTACATTGATCGTTGTCCCGGCCTTCTTCATGATGCTCAGCGATGTCGCCAGTATCTTGGCACGGATCAGTAGCCGACTTTTATGGCCGTTCAATCGGCTCAACCGAAAGGATGGTGAAGATTCACAAATGACAGCGTTTGCAACGGGCGACGAAGAGCACGTGCCAACCGCTAGCCACACATAGTACGGTAGATGACCATTTTGGTGCTCGAAGTCGACAGCGGGACTCCAATGCAGCCAATACTCTTCTACCGAAATTTTGCACTGATGTTTCTGGGCCAGGTAACGTTCGATAACTCGGGTTATCCCGTCATTCGCCTCCCATGAATTGTATGTCCATAAGGGGCCAATCTGGGTCAACTAACATCAGAGGCTCAAACGGCTGCTTCACACCCTGATTCCAGACATTCATGTATCGA
>JANSXJ010000113.1 GCA_024743015.1 Hyphomonas sp.
ACTTCATCACTGTCGTCATGACTGACGGCACTGAGTACCAGACCCGTTCAACTTGGGGCAGCGAAGGCGACAAGCTCGTCCTCGACATCGATTCCAGCTCACACCCAGCCTGGACTGGTGACCGCAATGCGAACCTCGACCGCGGTGGCCGCGTGTCTCGCTTCAAAGACAAGTTCAAAGGCTTCATGTAAGCCGCTCGCCTTCAGGCGAAACGAAAAAGCCCGCGCCGAAAGGTGCGGGCTTTTGTTTTGGGTTGTGCCGAGCCTTGGCCTAAACCAGCTTATGGCAACTCCATCGCTGGCGGCTCGATAAAGGGTTTGATTCCGAAGGCCGGATAGATTTCGCTGGGAAAATAGACGGTCCCGTCCTTGACCACCATTGAGATGGTTTTGATGGCTTTCAAGTCTTCCGTTGGATCGCCAGGGATCAGAAAGAAATCGGCCAGTTTGCCTTCTTCGATCGAACCGAGCTGATCAGACTGCCCGACATAATCGGCCATACCATAAGTGGCCCAGGCGAGTATCTCAGGTGCCGTCATGCCGACATTCTGGTACAATTCCAGCTCGCGATGGTAAACGAACGAGCCGCCCATGTCTGTCCCAGGGACGAGCATAATTCCCGCTTCTCGCATCGCGGTTACCGTTTCGATGATCTTGTCGAAGGCTTGATAATAGGCTTCGTCATCGCCCGGCGCCGAGACATCTGACCACGCGGTTTTCGCACTGCGCTGTTCGCCGACTGGCATGTGATCGATATAGTCGACGACCCCGGCGCGAACCTCTCCATTGCGAGAGCGCAGGAGCGCTTCGTGAATGGCAAGCGTCGGGTCGATAGAGGTACCGTTCGCCGCCATCGCATCTATTGTCGCCTGGACACGCGGCGCCTGGAGATCCAGGGCTGGCAGCCGTTTCAGCGCGGTCAAACGCAAGAGCGTGCGCGTATCTTCGCCGTCCTCCAGGACCCATCCCAGCATCACCTGGTTGATATGGGTCATCTCGTCATAACCGGCCGCAATCATCTGATCCGCGTTCGAGAAAGCGGGCACGTGGCCAGCCACCCGCAGGCCAAGAGTCCTGGCCTCTTCAATCATCGCCGCGACCCATTCGCCTTTCATCGAGTTGTAGATCTTGATCTGGTGGAACTCACCGTTCCCGTATCTCCGAACTGCTTCGATCGCTTCTTCCTGTGAAGAGACGAGCTCGCCATTGTTGGAGCTGAAGGGGCTCTTTCCTTCGATAAAGCCGCTCCGGATGATGCGAGGTCCTGCAAGTCGGCCGGATTCGATCGTATCAATCAACTCGCTCAGGACATCATTGGAATTGCCCATGTCCCGCACCGAGGTGACGCCAGCGGCAATGTTCAGCAGGGCGCTATTCTGCCCGAGATGACCGTGCATCTCATACATTCCGGCGACCAGAGTTCCGCCTGCGCCGTCTATGATCGTCTCAGAAGCCTGTCGTTCGCCCGGTGCCTGAATTGCGGTAATCGTATTGTCTTGAAAGACCACTGAAACCGGCTCGGTGAGGGTTTCGCTTTTCGGATCGAAGACTCGAACATTGTCGATCCGGACGGGGCCATCAAAGTTGCGCGCGACGCTCGCTTGAATATCCTCAAAGCGCTGCGCTGAATACTCGACCGCACGTGCCCGCAGCGCCTCGTCATCGCCTTCATATCCGGCTTTCAACACCGAGAAGCGGGGCGTGATGAGCCCGATATAAGCGCCGTCTGCATCAAGCAGGATATAAGTCGGATTGAGACTGATACCGGAGAGGGCGTAGGCGGTGAGCGCTTCTTCGCCATCGGGACCAGCTGCGTTGAGAGTTTCGACTTCGGTCAGCTGCAGTGTGCCGCCGGGGAGAACATCAATCGCCTGATCATCATCTGCCAGCAAAGCCCTGGCATAAAGCCAAAGACCGTAAGGGCTGGCATTCTGGGCCACATAAAGCGTGGGAGCATCAAGACTCGCCTCTCCCGACCCCGTCGAATCGGTCCAGTTTGCCGTAGTGCCTTCCAGAACAAAGCTTTCATTGACCTTGTTGCCAAACGTTGTGGCCCCTTCCACGCGCCAGTCTGTTGGAAATCCCGAACGGTCGATACTGATCGTCTCGTTGAGCGTTGGTCCGCGGCCATTGTTTCGGAATTCGTAATCAATCACCGTCTGGCCCGACGTGTGGTCCACAGACATCGCGCCGATCTCGGTCCCGGCTACCTGGACGATGAAACTTTCTGTTCCGGAGAGCGTCGGAAGGGCCGCAGCCGTGTCCGTTTCGGGCTCTGGAGCAGCGCACGCAGCGAGGCCCAGTCCGATTAATAATGCTGAACTCAGCGCGTATCGTAGTGTCATTCTTTTCCTCCCGTTTTGACCGGGCTTAGAGGGAATTCCGGACTAGGCGCAAGCGATTTCGAGACCGCCAGCGCTGCAGCTCATCAATCACGCGCCGACTTGCACCAAGGACCACAGCTGTAGTCGAAGTGTATTGACTTATTGTTTTTCGATATGTAGAGAAGGCGAGCGTTCAGGATCACATTGTCAGTTTCTCTTTGGAGTAGAAAACCATGATCCGTACTTTAACTGCCGCAAGTCTGGTCGCGTTGGGCCTTGTCGGGGCTGCCAGCGCGGAAACCCGCACATTTGATGTCGGCGCGTTCAACAATATCGATATTTCCGCTGGCCTGGATCTCGATTTCACCGCCGGAGAGGCTCAGTCGATTTCGGTCGAAAACGCGAAAGGCGATTTCAGTGATATCGAAGTCATCGTGCGGGGCGACACACTTGTTCTGAAGCGCAAGAAGACCATGAACTGGGGCTGGAACCGTAAGCGACTGCGCTACGGCATTACCGTCTCAGCGCCGCAAATCTCTGGGCTTGAAGCTTCCTCAGGATCCGATGTTTCCGGTCGCAATATGAGCGGCAGCGAAATCCGTATCGATGTCTCTTCCGGCGCTGATGTCACGGTAGCGGGCGTTGATGGCGGTACAGTTGTGATCGAAACGTCGAGCGGCTCGGATGCCAGTGTCTCCGGAACCTGCGTCACCGTGCGCGCGGAGTCATCTTCCGGTTCGGATCTCGATGCCCGCGACCTGGTGTGTCAGAACGGCTATGCCGATGCGTCCAGCGGCTCTGATATTTCGATCCACGTGACCGGGAGCGTTGACGCAGAAGCCTCCAGCGGCGCTGATGTCGATGTCTATGGCAGCCCAACCGATGTCGAGTCCGACAAGTCGAGCGGTGGGTCGGTTTCGATCCGCGGATAGGCGTCAGCCGAAGTCGTAATCTTCCATCTTCAAGCCCGGATCAGGCCAGGAGAGGTCCATCTCCTCCAGGGTGCCGCGAACGATCCGGGCGATCATCGCATTTCGCCGGGTTCGACTATCCGCCGGAACGATGTACCAGGGCGCATGCTCCGTGGAGCAGCGCTGGATGGCCGTCTCGTAGGCGCTCATGAAGTCCGGCCAGAGCTTGCGATCTTCGAGATCGCCCGGATTGAACTTCCAGCGCTTGTGCTCTTCCGTGATGCGCTCCTTGAGCCGGATGCCTTGCTCCTCATAGCCAACATTGAGCATGAATTTGAGAATGGTCACGCCATTCTCGGTCAAGTGCTTCTCGAACTGATTGATCTGATCGTAGCGCTGCTCGATTTTCTCAACTGGCGCAAAGCCGCGAACCTTCACGACGAGCACGTCCTCATAGTGCGAGCGATCAAATACTCCAATCCGGCCCTTGCGCGGGACGGCATCGTGGATCCGCCAAAGATAGTCGTGCGCGAGTTCCGTTTTGCTGGGCGCCTTGAAGGCCTCGACCTGCATGCCAAGCGGGCTGGTATCGGCAAAGACATTGCGGATCACACCGCTCTTGCCGGACGTGTCCATGCCCTGCAAGACGACCAGCAAGGCACGATCCCGCATGGCATAGAGCTTGTCCTGCAATTCGTTGATGGCCGCCGCGTCCTTCTTGAGGCTTACGCGAGCATGCTTCTTGTCAGGGAACAGCGCGCGATCGCCGGAATCATGTTTTGACAGATCGAATGGCTGGCCGGGAGCGGCAAGCAGGGTTTCGCGAACGGACGCAATAGAGGGTTGTGACATGGCCGATCCTTCTGAAGACAGGTAAGAAAAAAGCCGCGCCATGACAGCGCGGCTTGGTTCTTTGTGCAAGCAGATGACTGCTTACGAGGAATAGTATTCGACCACCTGGGCAGGTTCCATCTGAACTGCGTACGGTACGTCGGAGAGTTCCGGCATCCGGACAAAGGTTGCCGTCATCGTTTTAGGCTCGACCTCAATATATTCCGGGATATCGCGCTCTGGAGATCCCAGCGCTTCCAGAACCAGCGCCATATTTCGAGACTTTTCGCGAACCTGAACAACATCGCCCGGCTTCAGACGATAAGAACCGATATTGGTTTTGGTGCCATTGACCGTGACGTGGCCGTGATTGACGAACTGGCGCGCCGCAAAAATGGTTGGCACGAATTTCGAGCGATAAACAAACGCGTCGAGGCGCGACTCAAGCAGGCCGATCAGAAGCTCAGCCGTGTTGCCTTTACGGCGGGCGGCTTCAACGAAGGTTGCCTTGAACTGCTTCTCAGTGATGTCGCCATAGTGAAACTTGAGTTTCTGCTTGGCCATGAGCTGCATACCATAGTCAGAAACTTTGCCGCGGCGGTTGGGGCCGTGCTGACCTGGCTTGTTTGGGCGCTTATTGACTGGTGATTTGGGGCGTCCCCAGATGTTCTCGCCAACACGGCGATCAATCTTGTACTTCGCCGAGTGACGACGTGACATATTAGACCTCAATTTTTGACGTGGGCTGGTCGTTCTCCTGATGAAAACAACGATTGCAACGGCAGCACCACACCGACCCGTCCTGAAGCGGCGTCTAAAACAGCAAGAGTGCGTCTGAGTCAAGCATTGCGATCAGTCCATTTCGGCGCAACTGACGCGAGGACCCGGCTTGACGGACACCCCTGGGAGCCGCCCCATACCGCGAAAGACAATATTGGAGGAAAAAATGGCAGATTTGTCAGGCAAAGTGGCTGTGATTACCGGCGCCGCGAGCGGGATCGGACTGGCCGGCGTTGAAGTCTTTGTTGCAGCGGGGGCCCAGGTTGTCGCAGGCGACCTTCAGGACGATAAGGGCGAGGCTCTGGTGACCCGGTTCGGCGCCGATAAGGTGGCCTATCAGCATTGTGACGTCACCGATCCTGATTCCCTCAAGTCCCTGATGCAATTTGCGGTCGACAGCTTTGGTGGCCTCGACATTCTCTGGAACAATGCGGGTAGCGGCGGCACGTCCAGCTCCGTCGAAGAGCTGGATCTTGAGGGCTATGACTTCACCATGGACCTGCTCCTGAAATCAGTATTCGCGGGCACGCATTTCGCGGTGCCCCACATGATCAAGCGAGGCGGTGGCAGCGTGATCAACACCTCTTCCATCTCCGCGGTTTGCGCTGGCTATGCACCGATCACATATTCAGTCGCCAAGAAAGCTGTGGCTCATTTTTCGAAGCTCGCTGCAGCGGAACTTTCCAAACACCAGATCCGCGTCAATGCGATCCTGCCGGGATTTATCGCGACGTCCATATTCGGGGCATCGCTTGGATTGCCGCGTGAGCAGGCCGATCAAATGGCAGCTATGGTCTCTCAGGCGGGCGGATCCATGCAGCCAATTGGCCGCGTCGGGCAAGGTAGCGACATTGCCGAGATGGCCGCGTTTCTTGCTTCTGATGCATCCGGTTTCGTCACCGGGGGCGAGTTCCTCGTCGATGGCGGCATGACCGTTGGACCGCCGCATAGCTGGAACGAGGCGGAAGCCGGTCCGCTTCTGGATGCTCTGGGGATCACGCCGGAACAGGCCGAGCAGATGGCCAACGCGATGCGCAGTGGTCAGGGAAGCTAGGACGTCAGGCCCGGAATTGCTTCGACATCTTGCAAGAGCTGCTTTGGTGAGCTCGACCGCGCGACTTCGGTGCCCGTGTCATCAAACAGGACGAATTCTGTGTTTGACTTGCGTAACGGAAACCGGCGCCAGTGCGCACGCGTGCGGTAAAGCGTAATTTCCTCTGGTTCATCTCCGGTCGCCGACCAGCCGGTCCAGACATGATCCGCCGGCACCGATCGCCACAGGCTGTCGATTGTCTCTAAATCTGATGCGGAGAAACGGGTCATGGCAGACAAGGGGAACACATCCGGTTACGAAGACATTAACAAAAGGCAATTGTCCGGCAATCTGAAGGGGGCAGCCCTGATGGTTCTGTCAGGGGTTGGTTTCACCTTCTATCTCCTGCTCAACAAGTTGCTGTCTTCAGATGTACACCCGGTCTTTCTGGCTTTTTGGCGTGCCTTTTTAGGCATGTGGATGGCAATTCCGTTTGTCGCCATGATCGGATTCTCCAAAATGAAGACGCGGCGGCCCGGTTTGCTGATCGTGCGCAGCTTGTGCGGCACACTCGGCTTTACGCTGGCGATCGTCGCGGTCTCGGATTTCTTCACTTTGACGCTCGCCCAGTTCAACGCGATCAGCTTCACCCGGCCGCTCTTCGTGACTTTGCTCGCGGCGTTGGTTTTGCGGGAATATGTAGGCCTGCACCGCTGGGGCGCGCTGGCGGCGGGGTTTCTTGGCGTGATCGTGATGGTGATGCCGGGAGTGTTTCTATTCTGGCAGCCCGGCGCGTTTGATCAGGCACAACTCGACACAGGCAGCCTGGTTGCTTTGGTCAGCGCGTTCAGCCTCGCCGCGGCGATTGTGCTGGTAAAGTTCCTCAGTGCAGAGCTCCCATCCATGGTGCTGCTCTTATACGCAAACCTATTCTCGAGCGTGCTCCTGGCGCCATTTCTGTTCTTGTTCTGGGATCAGGTCTCTCTGCAGGATTGGGGACTGATCGCCGCCATGAGCGCGTTCGGGTTCGTCAGCCAGTTCTGTTTCATCTATGCGATGAGCATTGGCGACGCCTCGTTCCTGTCGCCGATTGATTATCTGCGATTGCCCATGTCCGCCGTGGCAGATTTCTGGGTGTTCCGACTGATTCCGGGCTTCAGTGTCTGGGTCGGCGCAGCCATCATTGTCGTCTCGACGCTTTATATTGGGTGGCGGGAGCGGGTGCGCGGCGTTTCGAAATCGTAGGACCGCGCTCCGCCAGCAACCCATTGCCAAATAGAGCATAGCGGCCTAAGGCAGCGCCAGATCCCAAGGAGTCGGCGATGCCAATGCGCGTCATCTGTTGCATCTGTATCTGCGGCTAGGGCCTTCCCGCCTTAGCCAGCCTTCGCCGTTCCCTTTTCCAAATGACAGATGAGCCTGACATGCCAATCCGCCTTTACGATACAATGGCCCGCGAAAAGCGCGCATTCAAACCGCAAGACCCCTCCCGGGTGACGATGTATGTCTGCGGACCAACGGTTTATAACCGCGCGCATATCGGGAATTTCAGACCGGTCATCGTGTTCGACACTTTGTTCCGCGTTTTACGAAAAGCCTATGGCGAAGACGCTGTGATCTACGCGCGCAATGTGACCGACATCGAAGACAAGATCATCGCTGCGAGTCAGGAGAGTGGCGAGCCGATTGAAGCGATCACTCAGAAATTCGCCGCTATCTATGATGAAGACGCAGCAGCCGTGAATGCGCTGGCGCCAACCATCGTGCCCTGGGCAACCGAGCATGTTGGCGAGATGATTGAGATCATCGAAGCGCTGGAGCGCAAAGGCTACGCTTATGCCACCGAAGCGGGCGTATTCTTCAATGTGCCGCAAATGGCAGACTATGGCCGCCTCTCCAAGCGCAAGCTGGATGACAATCAGGCGGGCGCGCGCGTGGATGTTGATCTCGGCAAACGGGACCCGGCCGACTTCGCACTGTGGAAGTTCGCCAAGCCGGGTGAGCCGGACGACGCGATCTGGGATAGCAAATGGGGGCGCGGGCGTCCGGGCTGGCATATAGAATGCTCGGCCATGGCCGCCAAGCATCTCGGCAAGACGATAGACATTCACGGCGGCGGCATCGACCTGCAGTTCCCTCATCATGAAAACGAAGTGGCGCAATCGGAGTGCGCCCATGGTCAGACCATGGCGAACTATTGGATGCATAATGGTTTCCTCGACATGGCGGGCGAGAAAATGTCGAAATCGCTTGGCAATGTCGTCCTGCTGAATGACCTGCTCAAGGATTGGGATGGCGAAGTGATCCGCTTTGCGATGCTGAGCGGGCACTATCGCGCGCCACTCGACTGGACTACGGATTTGCTCGAACAGGCCAAAGCAACGCTGAATCGAATCTACGGAGCCCTGCGCCGGGTCTGGGATGCGGATGGCGGCGACGGCGTTGATAACGCCGTCATGGATGCGCTCAGCGATGATCTCAACACACCGATCGCGCTCGCCGAGTTGTCACGCCTCGCAGGTGAAGCGAACGGGGCAGCCGACCGCAAGGATGATGCGTCCATGGCTGAGGCCAAAGCCAATCTCCTGGCCGCTGGCGCCTTGCTGGGCCTGCTGACGCGCACACCGGTCGAATGGGAACAAGGTGGCGACAGCGATGAAAATGCCCGGATCGACGCCTTGGTGGCGGCCCGGGTTCAGGCGCGCGCTGACAAGGACTGGGCCGAAGCTGATCGCATTCGCGACGAACTCGCCGCTGAGGGGATCGAGATCATGGATAGCGCTGGCGGCGCGACCTGGCGACGGGTTTAGCACCGGGGCGCGTTGCCGCGTATGAGGGACCTTCGAGCGCAATGTTGCGTTCAACGTCCGGCCTTACACTCGCAGTACCTAAACAAATTGCCAGTGGCGTGTGTTCCGGCTTAGACAGCGCTATGGCTCAGGTCCGTAATCTCCGCACATTGCTGCAATCGCTGTGTAATCAGACCGAAGGCGAATTTGTCTCGGTCGGCGATCTTCTCAACGCTGTTGGACGGCGGTCCTATGGACCGGTCATTCTGCTGCTTGGGTTCATAGCGATCAGCCCGCTAACGATTATTCCGGGCGCAAATGTTCTGGTGGCGCTGGTGACACTGATCTTTGCTGTGCAGATGGTGTTCGGGCGTCAGTATCCGTGGATACCCAGGAAGGCTCTCGAATTTAGTTTTCCGCGTCGGCATTTGATCGCAGGCGTGGCAGCAGCCGATAAATACGTCGTTCAGGTCGACCGATTCCTGAAGCCGCGCCTGACTTTCCTGACCAATCCACCATTTGTTCAACTCGTCGCGCTGGCGTGCGTCGGGGCTGCTTTGGTGACATTGCCGCTCTCCTTCATTCCGCTAGGCCCCGTTATACCCAGCCTGGCTGTGTTGCTGTTTGGCCTCGCAATCACGGCCCGGGACGGCTTCGTTTTGCTTCTCGCCGGGGCGAGTTTTGCAGGCGCGTGCTATATGCTGATGCGGGTCTGGGCCGTGTTGCCCTTCGTCTGAGGGCTTGATTTTCAGCCGGTTCAGCGCGACATGAGCGTCATGGTAGATCTATATCACAACCGTGTTCTGGAACTTGCGGCCGACATTCCACATGTCGGATCGCTCGCGGACGCGCATGGCTCTGCCACGAAAGTGTCGCGCATCTGCGGATCGACGGTTCGGGTTGACGTGAAGCTGTCCGAGGATGGCAACATAGTTGAAGCGATCGCCGTAGATCCGAAAGCCTGCGCGCTTGGTCAGGCGGCGACAGCCATTCTTGCGGAACATGCCGTTGGTGCAACTTTTGACGAGCTTGTCACGGTACGCGATGAGTTGCGAGCCATGCTGAAAGATGGCGGCGAGCCGCCTCGTGGCCGCTTCTATGAGCTGCGACATCTGGAAGGCGTGCGCGATTACCCGCCGCGCCATGCGTCGACAATGCTCGCTTTCGAGGCCATTTTGGAAGCGATAGAAACCGCGCGAACCAGCAGGGCTGCGGCAGCTGACGCGCTGCCCGCGGCCTAACTCAGTGCACAAGACGGGCTAACGCCCTATTCGCCTGAGGCCAAAGCGTTTAAACCTGTTTTCCAAGGATACAATCGGGACAATCCGGCATGCCCGGCATTCGCCGCTCACTCGCGTATGGACTGCTCAAGGTCTACAAATGGACCCTCTCACCAATCTTCATGGTGTTTGGGACCCGTTGTCGTCATG
>JANSXJ010000313.1 GCA_024743015.1 Hyphomonas sp.
CTCTCAAAGTCGGTTTCGCGATATAGCGGGTGGATCTTGATACCGTCTCGGGTTTCGCGCGTGATCCGATCGATGCCACCCCCCTTCAGGGCTTTTTCGACGGCGGCGAGCCAGTCCGCTTCAGTGGCGTCTTCAAACTGGTTCGACAAAGAAAGTGTGCCATCCGCCATTTGTGCTCAACCTCGCAGGAATCTCTCTCCGCGGATTTGGCCCAGAGCGGCACCGCTGGCAACCATTCCGCTACGGAAAAACTGACTTGGCTCTACTGATATACCGTGCGGGAAGGGCTTGCCTAATGCCGGACCGGAGCTAGGTTGGCGCTAACGTAAACGGCAACTTTCGGAAGGTCTGATATGGCGCTCCCTCCCATCCTACAAAATCTCCGCATTCCCGTGATTGGCAGCCCGCTCTTCATCATCTCAAACCCTGACCTGGTGATTGCTCAGTGCAAGGCGGGTATTGTGGGATCATTCCCGGCGCTCAACGCCCGGCCTGAGGCCCAGCTCGATGAGTGGCTCGATCGCATCACGTCTGAACTCGCCGAGTATGATGCCAAGAATCCGGACCGCCCTTCGGCGCCATTTGCCGTGAACCAAATCGTTCACAAGACCAATAACCGCCTCGATCACGATGTTGAAATGTGTGTCAAATACAAGGTGCCGGTCGTGATTACTTCGCTCGGCGCGCGTGAGGAGGTCAATCAAGCGATACACTCTTATGGCGGTATTGTGTTACATGACATCATCAACGCAATTTTTGCCCGCAAGGCGCTCGAGAAAGGCGCAGATGGCCTGATCGCTGTTGCTGCAGGGGCAGGGGGGCACGCCGGAACGATTTCGCCGCTCGCCCTGATCCAGGACATCCGCGAGTTCTTCGACGGGCCGTTGGCACTTTCCGGTGCCATGGGCAATGGCGGCGCAGTGGCAGCGGCGCAGGCGATGGGTGCGGATCTCGGCTATATCGGATCAGCCTTTATTTCCTGCGATGAAGCGAATGCTGTCGATGGCTATAAGGACATGATCGTCGAAAGTGATGCCAAGGATATCGTGTACTCGAACCTGTTCACGGGCGTGCACGGTAACTATCTCGCGCCATCGATTGCGCAGGCTGGCCTTGATCCAAACGATTTGCCCGAGAGCGATCCAAGCGCAATGAATTTCGGCTCAGGTGGGAATCAGAAGCAAAAAGCCTGGCGGGATATCTGGGGTTGCGGCCAAGGGATTGGCGCCGTCAAATCCCGCATGAGCACTGCTGAATTCGTCGACAAGCTGGAAGCCGAGTACCTCGGTGCCATTGAGGCTTTGCAGCAACGCCGCGCCTTCAGCATGGCTGATGCATAGGGCCGCCGCATCCCATTGTGAAAAGTGAAGAGACGCGCTGATGTTATCCGTCAGCGCGTCTCGGTTGTGTAAAGCGAATTTTTTCTAGAACGACTTGCGTAGGTTCACAAAGATGCTGCGACCAATAAAGTCCTGGCCGAATGGGATATTCGAGTTGCGAACTTCGAAGAACTCATCAGGATCGGCTCGTTGCGGTTCCTCATCAAATACATTCGAGACACCGATAATCGCGGTCCATGTATCCTGACTATAGCGCACGGAAGCGCTATGTAGGAAGTAATTGTCGAACGAACCGACATCGCGGCAATCCACATCGCCGTTCACGGCCCCAAGGCACGTATCTGCGGTTGGTTCACCGGGATCGTTGCCAAAGAAGCCGAACGCGTCTGGCGCACTCGTTTCCTGCTCACCCGTCCAATTCGTGTTCCAAGTGAGGCGGAAATCACCATAATCGGCAAAAGCTCGAAACACGCCTTGCCATTCCGGATTGTAGATTGTGCCGTCCAGTTTAAAGGAAACTGGATCTGCGCCGGGCGCTCGTACGATGCTCGTCCGTTCGATTGTATAATTGACGTCCGCGTCGAGACCAATGCTCAATTCCTGCGCGCCAATATTGAACTCCTGTTCGTACAGGATGCCAAAATCGATGCCGCGTGCAATCTCTGAGTCCTGGTTGATGAAGGGCGTATCGATTTCATCGATGAAGCCGGTTGTCGCACTCCGACGGATCAACGAACAAAGTGCGCTGGCTTGGTTTGGTTGATCGATAAAGCAATCATCGACGATGCCTTGAGCGCCCCGCTCGATGATCGTGTCTTCGATCTCGACGTCGTAATACGTTGCCGCAAGGGTCAGATCAAAGGAGTCGAAGAAAGGCTGTTCTACGACGAACCCCGCTGTCAGAGACTCAGACGTCTCTTCTTGCAGCGTGCCTCCGCGGAACGTAAACACTTCAACTGACGGGGCTGATGTAAACGCTCCAAGTGTGGTTGGATCGATTCCTGCAGCGATGCAGTTATCGAGAACGGTCTGTTCGCGCGTTTCTTCACTTGGAATGTACTCGTTGAAGTCTCCGAGGGCCGATTCAGGGACCACACATGGGTCTGAAATCGCTCTAAATCCCGACTGACCCTGTATGAACTGTTCGCGCAAATTTGGCGCGCGATAGGATGTGCCGAAGGAGCTTCGGAACGTCAACCAGTTCACGGGACGATACATACCGCTCAGAGAGTAAGTCCAGGCTGCACCGAAGTTTGACTCTTCGGTCCAACGTGCGGAACCGTTGACCGTCAACTCTTCGGCAAACTGCTCGCCGGCGAGAAGTGGGACTTCGATCTCGCCGAACGCTTCCATCAGGTCGCGTGTCCCTGATGCGCCGCGGTCCGAGAAGAAGCCAAGCGCCGTGCCATTGCGCGCAACATCGTCGGGCTGTGAGTCGAGCGAGTCTTCGCGATATTCAACGCCGATAACGCCTGCCGCAGTACCGGCAGGAAGATCAAACAGATCACCCGTTGCAACCGCTTGGAAGATCGTTTGCTCGATGATTGTATTGAACGTCCGGCGGCTGATTAGATAATCGTACTCTTCTTGGGTCGCGAAATCACCTCCACCAAGGGCGAAGAGTGTCGGAGAGAAGATATTGACCGGAACACAAGCCGCTGACGTGTTGATTGCGCCGAGAGGAAACGGCTCGCCCTGCTCCGGAATGCCATCGCCGTTTGCATCGAGACCACAGATCACGTTTCCAGGATCGCTTGGGTCTTCAATCGAGGTTGCCAGCGACAAGGCAAGTCGTTCATCATTGAAAATCGTCGTGCGGGATTGGCCCGTTGACCGATCATAGCTGGCTGAGGCTTCCCAGCTCCAATTGCTGAGGCCTAGATTATCAATCGGCAAATCGCCTTTCAGACCAGCAACCATACGAAACTGCGCGACTTCTGCGGTGTTGATATTGTCATCGCCCTGCAGGTTCACACGCACTTGCGTTTCAGCCGGGCGTGCGCCTGAGAACGCATCGACAAGACCAAAGGCGGATGGTGGACCGCCAAAGATGCTCGCAATCGCATTGTTGAACGCTGTGCCACAGTCGACTCCCTGACCCGTCACCGCGTCAGGATTACAAGGATTGTACGCATTGGTACCAGGTGCGGTGGCAAAAAACCCGGTTGAACGTTCGTCTGCTTGGGTAAATTGACGGTTGGAATACATCGCTTCGAAGAAAGCTGTCGTATTCAGATCATCGCCCAGTCCATATTCACCATAGGTGAAGGCCGAGAAGGTTTCTGTTTCGGCCAGTACGTCCTGAACCCGCTCCTGCGGATAGCCGATACCTTGGTAGAACGGTGTCAGGATATTCGGTGAGGAGATACCCGTGATCGGATCTGTATACTCAAAACCGAACAAGCTGCTCTCAGAGTAATTCGGCACGCCCACGTTCGTTGAGCCTGGTGTATAGTACAAGCTGCCAAACTGGCCGAATTCGGCAGGCAAATCGGCAACCCCATCATTATCGACGTCTCTAGCTGGAAACGGATCAAGCCATATGCGGTTGATCCCAAAGGCTAGCTGACATCCGGTTGGGCTAAGACCAACACCGATCCCGTTCGAAGACGCGATATCCAGCGTCCGGATCTCGCCGGTCGTGGTTTCTTCATAGTCGGTTTGACAATCACCGAATACGTCCGGACGGTCGTTCAGTTTAAGGTTGTCTTGCTTGGACCATTCTGCGCCGAAGCCCATAAAGCCGCGGTCATTGCTGGTACCCCAGTTGGCAGACACAAACTGACTACCGCCGCCGCCGCCTTCGTGAGTTGGAGCGGTCACAGAGCCTTCAATTTCGAAACCGTCAAAGTCCTTACGCAGGATGACGTTGGCAACACCCGCAACGGCATCCGAACCGTAGATCGAGGATGCGCCGTCCAAAAGAACGTCGATGCGGTCGATGAGCGAGCTCGGGATCAGGTTCAGGTCAGGAACGCCAGGCGCGCCTTCCACACCTGAGGCGCCAAGACGGCGACCATTCACCAGGACCAGTGTCCGGGAAGCGCCGAGACCGCGAAGGTCGATGGTTGAAGCGCCTGGGCCGTTATCGAGCACGAAGCCGTTAAAGGTCGTGTCGATTTGCAGGCCAGTGGCCGCGGTGCTTTCCTGAAGCAGGCTGGCCGCATCAACCAGGCCGATGTC
>JANSXJ010000135.1 GCA_024743015.1 Hyphomonas sp.
ATGGTGTTTGGGACCCGTTGTCGTCATGAGCCGACATGTAGCGAATTTGGCGCTGAATGTGTGGCTCGGCACGGAGTCTGGAAAGGCAGCTGGATGACGTTTGCACGCGTCCAGCGTTGCCGCCCCGGCGGCTCTTCCGGATATGATCCTGTGCCCAGGGAAACGAAATCTGCACCCTTTTGGGCTCCATGGCGATACGGAGATTGGGCTTTGACAGAGCGCCCATTTCCTGATCAGGGGCCAGAGACGAAATGAGAAGACGAAGAAGATGATTAAAGTCACGCTTCCCGACGGCGCGGTTCGAGAATATGAAGACGGCGCGCGTCCTTATGATGTGGCCGTGAGTATTTCCAACTCGCTGGCAAAAAAAGCGCTCGCGGCGAAAGTCGACGGCGAATTGTTCGATTTGATGCGGCCGCTGGAAGGCGATGCCGAGTTGGCGCTGATCACGGCGAAAGATCCGGAAGGCCTTGAACTGATCCGCCACGACGCGGCGCATGTCCTGGCCCAAGCGGTCCAGGCACTCTATCCCGATACGCAGGTCACAATTGGCCCCGTCATCGATGATGGGTTCTATTATGACTTTGCCCGCGAAGAGCCGTTCTCTTCCGAAGATTTCGAGAAGATCGAAAAGAAAATGGCGGAGATTGTCGACGCCGACTATCCGATCATTCGCGAGGTCTGGCAGAAAGAGGACGCGATCGAGACGTTCAAATCGATCGGCGAGGATTACAAAGCGCAGATCATTGATGACATCATCCCGCCCGGTGAGCCGATCACGGTTTACAAGCAGGGTGACTGGTATGATCTCTGCCGCGGCCCGCATCTACCGAGCACAGGAAAACTGCCCAAAGCGTTCAAGCTGATGAAGCTCGCCGGAGCGTATTGGCGCGGCGATAGCAAGAACGAGATGCTGCAACGTATGTACGGGACGGCCTGGGCTAATGAGAAAGAGCTGAAAGCCTATCTGCATCGCCTCGAAGAAGCCGAGAAGCGCGACCATCGGAAGCTCGCCACGCAGCTTGATCTGTTCCACCTGGATGGACTAGCGGCAGCGGGCTCCGTCTTCTGGCACCCAAAAGGCTTTCAGGTCTGGCTCCAGATCGAGGCCTATATTCGACGCCGGCTGGCAGAGGCGGGCTATGATGAAATCAAGACACCGCAATTGATGGACAGCGCCCAATGGGAGAAATCCGGTCACTGGGGTAAGTATCGCGAGAACATGTTTATCGTCCCGGACTTCATCCCCGAAGGCGATGAAGGCGTTGAGATCTCGGTCCCGGAAGATGCAAAGCTCATGGCTCTCAAGCCGATGAATTGCCCGGCGCATGTCGAGGTGTTCAAGTCCGGGCAGAAGTCCTATCGCGACCTGCCATTGCGTATGGCGGAATTTGGCTGCTGTCATCGCAACGAGCCGCATGGCGCGCTGCACGGTATTATGCGCGTCCGCCAGTTCACGCAGGATGATGCGCACATATTCTGCCGTGAGGATCAGATCATTTCTGAGACAGAGGCATTCTGCGCGCTCCTCAACAGCGTCTATGCTGATTTCGGCTTCGAAGATGTCGCGGTGAAACTGTCGACACGTCCAGACGTGCGGGCCGGCTCGGATGAAATCTGGGATCGCGCGGAGAAAGACCTGGAAGATGCCATCAAGGCGACGGGCTTGCCGTATGAGATCATGCCAGGCGAAGGCGCGTTCTACGGACCAAAACTGGAGTTCCAGCTGACCGATGCGATTGGCCGGATCTGGCAATGCGGAACGCTGCAGCTTGATTTCGTTCTACCCGAACGGCTCGGCGCAGAATATGTCGACGAGCAGGGTGACAAGGTTCGTCCCGTCATGCTGCACCGTGCGATCCTCGGATCCATGGAACGCTTCATTGGCATTCTCATCGAAGAGCATGCCGGGGCCTTTCCGCTCTGGCTTGCACCGGTCCAGGTCGTGGTTGCGACCATCTCGGAAAACTCTGACGCCTATGCAGAAGAAGTGGCGGAAGAGCTGCGGGCCGCTGGCCTGCGCGTCGAAACGGATCTCCGGTCTGAGAAGATCAATTACAAGGTTCGCGAACACTCGGTTCAGAAAGTGCCGGTCATTGCTGTGGTTGGCGCACGCGAAGCTGAGGAACGCAAGTTGGCGCTGCGCCGGTTTGGCTCCAGGGCACAAGAGATCGTGTCGCTGGATGACGGCAGGGAGATGCTTGTGAACGAAGCACTCGCGCCTGACCTGAAGCGCGATGAGAATGCGTAAATGACATTGGGCCCGAGAACCTTTTCGCCCTTTCTGGCGGGGATTTTGGTTCTCTGGCCCATCATCGCCTATATGGGCGCGCAGGGCTATTCAGCGGCGGTCGCCATCGCCGCTCTGCTCGGTCTGGTCTATGTTCGCGTGCGAGGGATCCGCATCTATGCGGTCGCAGCGATCGCTTTTGTCGGATGGATCGTCGCTGCCGGATTCTGGGCGCCGGAAGCCAAAGCGCTGCTGATCGGGGATGTCCGCGAAGGTTCGTTCTCGCTGGACATGCCGGGAATTCGGTTCGGACTGACCGCGCTAGCCGGACTTGGCGTGATTGCAGCGATCTCGGCGGTGGCTGAAAACTCGAGCCGTGTCAGCCTTGGCGTGATTGTCGGCGTCGCGGTGGTGCAGTTTATTGGCGTGGTTGTAACCGCACTGTTCACGCCGCAAATCCTCGCCTGGCTCGCACCGATCAGCGATCCCGTGCTGGAGATGCCGCAAAACCTACTCCGGAATGCGAACGCGTTCATGCTGTTGCTGCCCTTCCTATTGGCCTGGGTTTGGCATCGTAGGAACGACTATTGGCGCATGGCGGCGCTGGGTCTTGTGATTGTTTCGTTCGCCGCCTTCGCCCAAACCGGAACCCAGACTGGCCTGACGGGCACTGCGCTCATGCTGTTCTGCATGGCGATCATCAAGATCTGGCCGAGAAACGGGTTTCGGATCCTGTTTTCCGGCCTCGCGGTCTATGTCACGCTCGCGCCGCTTTTGCTGGGTTGGGGCGTTGCACAACTTCGCGGCTTCGGCATTCCGCTGCCGCAATCGTTTTTCTCGCGCACCTATAGCTGGGAGTTGGTGCGGGAGAAGGTCGGCGAAGCGCCGATCTTTGGTCATGGTCTTGAAGCGTCCTATACGTGGACAGACACCTATGGCGATCACCCGGCATGGCTCGCCGATGTCGTCGCGCGCTACAACGCGGAGGCGGCCAGTTCCTGGGAAGGGTATCTGGTCGTGCCAGGGCACCCCCACAATATGCCGCTGCAGGTTTGGGCAGAAACCGGCATGATTGGCGCATGTCTCGGGTCAATTTTCCTGTTCTTCCTGGGCTGGCGACTGAAACTCCCGACTAGCTGGTCGCCTGTTTCTCGCTATGCCGCAGCCGGTCTTGTAGGCGTCTGTTTCGCGGTCTCCAGTTTCGCCTACAGCATGTGGAACGAGGCTTTCTGGGCCAGCGCGATGCTCGCCGCAGCGGTGATCTTCTTGCAGGCACGGCATGATGGTGAGGCACAGGCGTGAGCCATCCAGCCGTCTCCGCTATTGTCGTTTCCTACCAAACCGGACCGCGATTAAAGGAATGCCTCTATGCGCTGAGTGCAGATCCGGCTGTTTCCGAAATCATCCTCGTCGATAATGGCAACCCGGAGCAGATGCGCGCCTGGGTCGCCCGCTTCGCGGAGTCCCGAACAAACGTCCAGGTCTTATCCGGGCATGGCAATATCGGGTTCGGTGCTGCGGTCAATCTTGGCGCGGACCGGGCAGGTGGGCCCCATATATTGGTGATCAATCCCGATGCTGTTCTGCGCTGGAACTCGCTGCCCAGTATGCAAACGGCAGCGAGTGCGCTCTCAGCGCCTTGGATCGTTGGCGGAAAGATCTTCGATATCAATGGACAAGAAGAGCGCGGCGGTCGCCGAAAGACGCTCACGCTTTGGCGGGCAATCACCAGCGCGCTGGGCTGGAACACCTGGACTCTGGAACAAACACCACCGCCTTCGGAGCCGGTCGAAATGCCGGTAATATCCGGTGCGTTCTTTCTGACATCACGCGAGAGTTACGATATGCTTGGCGGTTTTGACGAGGCCTATTTTCTGCATGTTGAAGATGTCGATTTGTGCCGGCGATGCTGGATGGCAGGCGGACGTGTCCTCTACGATCCCGGGGCTGCGGTCTTGCATTATGGATCCACGTCCGACGCACCAAGCCGGGTCGTTCAGTCTCATAAGGGGGACAGTCTGGCGCGATACTTTCGAAAGTTTGCCAAAGGCGCGCTTGATCGTCTGGCGGTCGAACTGACCATACCCTTTATCCGTATTGGCCTTTGGCTCGCCCGCCACTAGGGCGCGCGTTCGACAATGCTCAAGACTGACGGCGTAAAGTCCTGAAAATCATAGTCGGTCACGCGGAATGCCCAGCCTTCGGCTTTTTGATTGATGACTTCCGCGCGCCGGGCCCCCTCTCCGGCCTCAACCGCGCGCAGGGTGACCCAGAATCCTGTCGGTTCGCGATAGGCGCGCAAATCGATCTCCAGCCCGTCAAATGTCTCGCTAATGTGGCGCGCGATCGGGTTCGAGACGAGATCGCTGGCAGGTTTGACATCTGTTGGTGAGAGCCGGGTGACGGCGAGAGCGGTGGTCGACGCCGCGAGGCGAGAGATGAGCGGATCATCCTGATCTGGCGGCGCGGGCCGGAAGCTGCGCGCATCGCTGCCCTCCGCGCGGCGAAGATAAAGCGTGCGACCCCCAGAGTCCACTATTCGAACTGATCGAATTGCAGACGGGTCGATATTGATAATGTCGAGATCGAGCCAGGCGCGCCGATTGTAGAATGGGGGCAGATCGCCTTCGGCGCGATAGGTTTGAGCCTCATCCGGTGCGCGCACATAGATCGTGTCATTCTTGCGTCCAATGATCAGGCTGTTTTCCAGCTCCCCATCAACGCCAAAAACTTCCAGCAATGCGCCATTTCCACCTTCGGTTGGATCGCCCAGGCCGATGCGGTCATGCTTGTAGGGATCGTCCGTGCGCCGTTCATCGAAGACGAGCGTTTCGAGACCGCCGACAAGCTCTGAAAACCGATCCCGACGGACGGGATAGCCGCCTGTCTCTTCGAGCAGCCACCCAGATGCGGACCGCACAAGAGAATAGGAATCATTGTCCAGCGTGAACCGGTAACGTTGGGCCTCCGTGCGGGTCTGACTGAAGCCTGCGAGGACCGGTTCTCCAATGCGGTCATGGCTGGTGCCCTGGCCGCCGCGCGACAGGCTGGTCAGTCCGAGTATGACCCAAAGTCCGACCGCAATACTGGCCAGGTATACAAGGCGCTTTCGGCGCGCAGTAGATTGCGTCAAGCTCATGCGGTAGCCCCGCGGCGTTTCCGGACTACGAGGACCAGCCCAATCAATCCAATCAGCAGTGGACCTCCAAGTATCGTAAACAGACGCAGCTTCATTTCCAGATCGTCGATCTCTCGGCGGAAGTCGCGTTCGATCTCACGCAAACGGCCGCGTGTTTCGATGATGTTTTCGCGCAGCCGAACCAGCTCGATGCGTTCGCCTTCCGTTAGTTCAGATCCGACATCGCCGTCAAAGAAGCCGCCCGCTGCTCCCACCGCCTGCAATTCCTCAAGACGTTGCTGCGATTGCGTCAGACGGGCCTCCAGCCGCGCTTGTTCGGCGAAGAAGCGGGCCTGGGCTGCCTCGCGCATCCGATCAACCGTCTCCATCGGACGACGTCCAGGGGCCCGTGCCCGCAGGCTCATCAACTCCGACCGCCCTGACAAGCTATCAAGCGCGTTCAGGATAAAGGCTGCATTGTCAGCGAACGGTACACCCGTTTGTAGGTCAAGATGCAGGGCATCATCCAACATATCCGCGTCCGCCAGAACGATGATGTCTGCATCGACGGCGCTGGTGGCCATGTGCGGCGGGGCTTCTTCCGCGGCGGCGCGAGCCAATTCGGCATAGATGGGGTCATCCGGAAGATCCGGACCAGGGGCGCCATCCGGGAAGGCGCTTATCAATGCGCCGGTGAGGCGCACAGCAAGAGGCGCAGCGCCAATATCGCTCGCCTGATACATCGCGATGGCGTCGCCGGCCGAGAGATCCATCGCGGCCCGCTCAGGGTCGATATCACTCGGCGCAGGGCCGGTGCGCATCAGGATCTCGCGAATACCGGGCGCTGTGTCGCTGAGCAGGAGTCGGCCCGGCGCGCCCAGATTGACGGTCCGCCCAATATCCGCCGTGACGATATTGGTTGGAGACAACAAGCCGGGCGGCACGGCGAGAAATAGTGGATGCTGCAAGATCGTGGTGCGGCCATCACCTGTATCGGCTTCGATTGAGAGCGCTGTTTCCGTATCCGCGATAGCCGCTTCGCCGAGACGGATGCCCCACGCACTCGAGAAGTGATCAAGGTCCGATCGAACCTGCCGATTGGTCATATTGAACGGGCCCGTGCCCTGCGCTGTCTTCGCCGCAGGGTCCAGTAGAATAAGCGCGCGGCCGGTTCGCAGTACAAACTGGTCGATTTGCCAGAGTTGCCATTCCGTGAGCTCTGGTGGGTGCGCCAGCATCAGAATGTCGATCTCGCCCGGTAGCTCGACGAAATTCTCTTCTATGGGCTCAATCAGGAAATTCTTGCCCATCTCTCGTCGGATGGCGTAGCCGGTTTCCTCTGTCAGGGCGTTCATGCCGGGTAGCGTCGACAGGAGGCCGATCCGCGCCGGCTCAGGCCGGTCGAGGCGTGAGAGCATTCGTGTAATGTCGTATTCGAGGCTGGTTTCCTGCTCGGGCGCCAGGAACGGGATCACGCGCTCATCATCGACCGCGTTTCGGCCAATCAAACCGAAATAGAGGGGATCGCCGCCATTGGTGTCGACAGCGACAAGTCCAGCGGCGAGGGCTTCATCCTCGGCTTCGGAGAACGGCGCCGGATCGATTTCACGCACGCGCACATTCGATCCGCCCAGCGTCCGGTAGGCGTCCAGCAATTCCCTGACGCGAACAGCATAAGCGCGCACAGCCGGAAATTCCTGTCCGACATCGCGTGTGTACACGAAGGTCAAATCAATCGGTTCAGCGAGATCGGCGAGGGTCATCCTGGTTCCATCCGACAGCGTATAGAGCTGGTTCTCCGTGAAGTCGGCGCGCGCAGACGATAGCCAGATCTGCGCAAGTAAATTTGCCGCCGCGAAGATCGCGATCATGAGCGCACTGGCCGCGAGGAGGTAGCGCCGCGCACTCATTGTGCGCCTGCCCGTCTCTGCGCCACGAACAGCGTGTTTAGCGCGATGCAGAGCGTCGTGAAACCGAGGAAGAAGAACAGGCCCCTAAGCTCTAGCACCCCGCGCTGCGCGGTCTCGAAATGCGTCAGGAAGGAGAATTGTGCAACCGCGTCTCCCGCGCTCGGGCCGAGCCAGTCTGCGACAGCGCCAGAGACGAGCGGCCATCCTGCGGCGGTCAGCAGGAATGCGATCAGGACACCAATGACGAACGCCAGAACCGCGCTCCGGGTGAGCGCTGAAACGGCGGCGCCAATCGCAAGATAAGAGCCTGCCATGATAAGGCTCACGAAATAGGTCAGCGCGATCGCAGCATTATCCGCTGGGCCGAGAATATTGACGGTGATCCACCAGGGAAAAGTCAGGATCAGCGCGAAGGCGGCAACGCTCCAGGCCGCCAGAAGCTTACCGATGACAAGGCCAGGCAGGTTCACGGGCAAGGACAGAAGGAGTTCCGCTGTCCCTGAATTGGTTTCTTCGGCCCAGAGCCGCATGGCGAGCGCCGGCATGAACATCATGAACAGCCACGGGTGCCAGTAAAAGAACGGTCCGAGATCTGCGGCGCCCGTGTCGAAAAAGCGCGACAGGTCCCAGGTGAATATGCCCAGAACCAGCAGGAAGATCGCGATGAAAACATAAGCGAGCGGCGTCGCAAAGTAGGCGGAGATCTCGCGCCGCCAAGCGGCTTTGATACTGGCCATAGTCCCCGTCCAATCCATCAGTTCGCTCCCGCATCGTGGCCATTGGCGAGGGAGATGAACGCCTCTTCCAGTCCACCGGGCATTCGGTTTTCCAGGGCGTGCGGCGTATCGTCGGCGACCATCATACCATTATTGATGACAAGGACGCGCGTGCACATGGCGGGCACTTCCTCGAGCGTGTGCGTGGAAATAACGATGGCTTTGGTCGGCGCCATCCGAGCGACCAGCGAGCGAACGGCCCGTTTCTGGATTGGATCCAGGCCGTCTGTCGGCTCGTCGAGCAACAGGATCGGTGGGTCGTTGACGAGCGCCGCAGCCAGGCCGACCCGCCGACGATATCCTTTAGAGAGCGAGCCGATCGATTTATGGGCGACATTGGCGATGCGGGCGTCCGCAATAACACGATCGACGGCATCCTTGCGCTCCGACCGGTTGAGGCCATGCGTGTCCGCGATGAACCTTAGAAAAACGAGCGGGGTCATATCACGGTAAAGCGGCGCGCCTTCTGGAAGATAGCCGATTTGGCTTTGTGCCTCACGGCGCGCAGAAACGATGGAATGCCCATTCAGGACGGCGTCCCCCGAATCAGGCTCCAGCACGCCGGAGATCATGCGCATGGTTGTGGACTTGCCAGCCCCGTTCTGACCCAGGAAGCCGAGCACCTCGCCTTTTTGCAAACTGAAAGTCAGGCCAGAGACCGCGATATTGTCGCCGAATGCCTTTTTTAGGTTTTTCAGTTCAAGCATCAGATCATCACAGTGATTGTCCGCAACGGGCTAGCGTCATTCGTTAGAGCTGGCCAGTAAAGGGATCACGAAAACAGTGCAGCTAAATTTCCGTTCATGCGCAAGATACTGCGCGGACGCTGCAACATTTTTTTGGGGCTGTGATGGAATGAATATATGTGTCGAGCGGCTCAAAACAGTCGCCCCGGGGGGCTGGGGGGGCTGATGGGTCCGGAATGACTGCTAGACTTCGCCGCCCGACAATTGCAAACTGATC